>CAYYHT010000693.1:0-4372 GCA_964471355.1 uncultured Enterobacteriaceae bacterium | reverse complement strand
TGGCCGTTCAGATGAGGACATTCAATCGGGTCGAAGCGGCGGTCGGCTAGGCGTCGTCTTGAGCGCGAACGGTCTAGCGGCTCGCTGGGCCCGATTTTGGCAGCACGACCGAGAACGTGGTTCCCTCACCGAGGGTGCTGTCGACTTCGAGGGTGCCCCCGTGCCTTTCGACGATGGTGTTGACGATCGCCAAGCCCAGGCCGTGGCCTTCTTCGGCGGCTTGGACGCGCTGGAAGGGCTGCAGCAGCCGATCGATATCCTCGGCTGCCATTCCGCGCCCGTTGTCGGTGAAGCGCATGGTTGCGTTGCGCGCCGACGTGAGTGCGCTGACCACCATGCGCGGCGCCACTCCGGGCTTGGCGTATTTGAGGCCGTTGACGATGAGGTTCTGGAAGAGCTGCCGCATCTGCATCGGATCGGCTTGGATGATGGGCAGCGGGTCCATGTGCAGGGTCGCTCCACGCTCCGCCATCCACCCCTTGAGGTCCCTGGCGAGGTCGCCCACAATGAGGCCCAGATCCACCGTCTCGAACGAGGGAGCCGTGGCCGAGACCTGGCTGTAGTCCAACAATGCGCGGATCATGGTCTCCATGCGGCGAGCGGCGTCCGACATGGCCGCGACGTAGCGAGTGGGTTCGGCGCTCAGCTCCGCGGCGTGGTCCTCCATCAGGAACTCGGACAGCAGAATGATGTGCCGCAGCGGTGCCTTGAGGTCGTGGGACACGATGGCGCCGAATGACGACAGGGCTGCGTTCGAGCGCGCGAGCTCCATCTGCGTGCGCTGCACCAACTCATCCATGGCCGCGACGTGGCTGTAGTCCGAGATGGTCACTACAACGGCGTCGCTGCCTTCAATGGGTGCCACCACGACGCTCTGCGGCATCTCCTGTGCCTCGAATAGGCTGGCTTCTGAGTTGGGTATGGGCAGCAGGGGCGCGTCGACTCGCGGATCGAAGAACGCGGTATTCCCAAGCAGTCGCACTGTCCGTACCCGACGCCTGAGGGCCCGGAAGCTGCGATTGGGAAACAGCTGGTTCAGCCGTTTGCCGAGAACGTCAGCGCGGCTCATCTTCAGGTGAACAGCTAGCCAAGAGTTCCAGCCAAGCACTTCGAGGTCCCGGCCCAGCATCATGACCCCGTGGGGGATGCCTTCGATCAGGTCCTCGAGCTCGTCTGGAGTCGCGATCACAGATCGCTCCACATTCGCTGCAACGTCCTCCTGAGCCACTCCAGCGTGGAGTCGGGCAGCAGCAGAAGCAGGCAGAAGTTCCCTTTCTTGTCCTCGAGTTGAAACCCCGTCTGCACGAGCACAGCCTTCGAGAAGGTGTCTGGAGAGGGGAGGGGGAGGTCTGAGACTTCCCCATTGTCCAGCACGAGCACCGGTGGCGAATAGCGAGTCGAGACCTCGAGCAGGTTGGCCAGCTGGCCTACGCATGATCCGAGCACGATGTTCGAGACCTCGAGCAGACCTGCGTGGAAGGCCGCCTCGCCGTCCTCACCCACCAACTCTTCGATCATGGAGCGCGTGTCCGAATCAAAGCACAGCAGCGCCTGGCCCTCGAGCCCCGTCATGAAGGTCTGTTGCACCACCATGAGCCGTCCGTCCGTCCGCACCAGCCCCGGGAGGACGCCGCGCAGGGACTCGCTGTGGACGCAGCCAATGCTTGGCACCTGAAGCACGACGAAGGTCTCGAGCAGCTCGGACAACGGGACCGCCGCCCTGCCGAAGGCAACGTTCACCAACTCGGTGAACACCTCTTCGGCCTCGACCCCGAGAAACTCTTCCGGGTCGACGGCGGGGGCGCTGCTACCCGACATACAGTTTCACCAAGCGCTGCAGCTCCGCTTCAGTCGGCGGCTTCTGGACGAATGCCACGGCTCCTGCCGCCTCGACGCGGTCTTTGGCGCGCTGCTGAACGTCGGCCGAGACGATGGCGACCTTGGCCTTGGGGTTCCGCTGCATGATGCGTTCAAGAGCCGTGTAGCCGTCCATCACGGGCATGGTCAGGTCAAGCAGCACGAGATCTGGGCTGTGGTCCCGGAACTTCTCAAGAGCGTCCTGCCCATTGACCGCCTCGACAATGTCCCCATTGTGAATCTGGCTGAGCGTGTTTTTGATGCGTCGTCGACTAAAGCTCGAGTCATCGACAAGCAGTACGGTTGCCATGCGTCTCCCATTCCTTTCGCTCATCGGCGCGCACGAGCCGTCGCTGAAGCTCGCAATTCGAAGATCGGCCGGCACGTGGCAGGCTGTCGCTTGTCAGGACCCACCGATGCCCGTGTCAGCCCGCTTCTCCATTCCCGTCTGTTTGCTCCTGCTGGCCTGTACTGGCGGTAGGAACGGCGTTGTGGGCGAGATCGATCCGGCGGCCGCGAGCGTGCGCAGCGATCGGCGGCCGACGACAGGGCGCACCACTGAGGTACGTACGTGGTACCTGCGCGCCGCGGTGGCCGAGCGCCGAGGGGATGTAGAGGAGGCCGACAAGGCGCTCGATTGGGTGCGTCGATTCGAGGACCCGGCCAGTCCGTGGCCCTATGTGGCCAAGGCCGGCCTGTATGAGCGCGTCAACCGGCACGACGATGCAATCAGCGCGTACCAGACGGCGTTGGAGCGCGATGAAGCGTGTGCACAGGCGCATCTTGGCTTGGGTCGGACGTTGGTGCGCCGCCGACTCGACGCTGCCGCACAGCCACATCTGGAGCGCGCCGCAGAGCTCGAGCCTGGGGCAGAGGTGCATGAGCTTCTGGGACGCCTCTACGTGCGAAGCGAAGAGCAGCAGCTGGCATTGGCGGTGTTGGACAAATGGATGCTCGACTCGACCGCTCGCGCCGATGCACTCAGACAGATGCGCTTGGCCCGCCACATCGGCTGTGATGCGACCATGCGCATAGAGCGCTTGGTTGCGAGCTGGAAGAACAGTCCACAGCTGCTGCGAGAGGGGGCCGCGGCATACGATGGCTGCGGAATGAGTGATGGAGCCAACATCCTGCGAAAGCGCGCCGATTCCCTCGAGGGCGAATCTTGAGCGTGCGATCTGGACTGCAAGCGGCCGTCTTGTTCGCGGTGCTGGCTGTGGGCTGCAAGCCGACAAAGACTCCAGAAGTGTCGGCCGATCCGGCGAGTGTGCTGCAGATGGCCCGGGCGCGGCCAGTCGATCCCGCGATGCAGGCCCGCTTCAACATCAAGCTGCGCAGCAAGATGCTCGAGATTGCCGGCAGCACCGGCGGTGGTGTGGTGCTCGGGCGTCCGGGGCGTGGTCGGCTCGACATCTTCCCGCCGATCGGTAGTGGCGCGTTGTTGACGGTGGCGTCAGATGGCGAGGGCATCGCCGTCTGGGTGGCCAAGGCGAAGCGCCACATGGTGGCCGAGAGCGCCGAAGAGGTCATTCGCGAGACAACCAACGGAGCGGCAGGCATCGACGATGTATTGGCGGTCCTTCAAGGGGACCTGCCGTTCGATGATGCCCAGGTCAAGCGGCTCGAGAAGCTTGCCGACAGCAATGTTCGCCTGACGCTGATGGGGCCTGAGCGCACGCGGATTCTCGCCGATCTCGATCCGAGCAGCGGGACCCCCAAGCGCATCGAGGCCCTGGGCAAGAAGGGCGAAGTGCTGATGGTGGTGAACTACGGGGCCTTCTCGGACATCGATGGCCAGCTGCTTCCAGACGAGGTGGATTTGCAGATTCCCTCTCTTGAGCTGACGGTTCACCTCAACTACAAGGCGTGGAAGAGGCTCGACAAGGCGCCCGAGGTGTTCACCCTGACGCCGCCAGATGGGGTCGAGGTCGAGGCACTCGAGGACGTGGTCAAGGGCATGGTGGGCGCAGGCGTCGATGGGGCCATCGAGGGCATGAACGGGGACCCCTGATGCGGTCGCTGCTTGCCGGGCTCGATGTGGACGCAATCGGCGCACAGGCCGCGAAAGAGGCCAGAAATCGGGAGGTGCATCTGCCTCCTGTGAGCACCTATCGATGGTGGGCGAGGCGAACGGCTGCGGTCTGTGGAGCCGTGCTGGACGCCGCCAGCGAGGGCAAGTCACTGCAGGTGGTGGATCCGTTTGCAGGGGGCGGCGTGATTCCGTTTGCGGCGGTGAGCCGAGGCCATGCCATCTACGCCCAGGAGCTCGACCCGTGGGCTGCATGGGGGCTGCGCACCGCCCTGTCATTGCCCCGGACGATCGAGGGTCCGCCAGCTCCGGCCGAGGTGTCGGATCGCGCCCATCTGTTTCGGGTCGCCGTGGGGGCCTGCACGCGCTGTGGGCACGACCAGCGCCTGTTCCCCCACGCCCTGGTGACGCTGATTCGAAGAAAGGACCGAGGCCCCGGACCTGCGTGGATGGCCTGCCGGCGAGGCCACCTGTTCCTGGCCGACG
>CAYYHT010000692.1:0-4380 GCA_964471355.1 uncultured Enterobacteriaceae bacterium | reverse complement strand
CAAAATGCGCGGCTCCACTGTCATTGCTGACAAACACCGAGCAGTTCATGAGCGACTGGGCAAAGGCCGGCAGAGATAGGCCCACGCGTGTGGGGTGTGCGCCGGCATAGCGCTCCACACGCTGTTGTTCTAGGGGCCCGCCGTAGAACACCACCGGTCGTTCAAGCCGACAAGCCAGTCGATGGAAGCCAGGCCACTCCACCACGGCGCCCGAGACGCTGACAGGGTTGAGCCCGATGTGTCCCTTCGGTGCCGAGCTCGCTGCACCCACTCCAGGGTCGAAGGCGGGCGGCCCGATGACTGGTACGCCTAAGGCGGCACCGAGGTTGGCATACGTGTCACGCCGGTGCGGACCCGGAGCCACGACATCGGTGAGCAGGAAGCGCCGAGAATCGGTGGCAGTGCCGATCCGGCGGGCACTTCGCCGGGCTTGCCAGGCGGCGCCGAACGACGGCGGAAACAGGACCGCAGCATCGGCTTGGATCGGGGTGTGCCGCGACACCACCCGAGCTGGGAGATCACGGTACAGATCGCCCCCCCAGCTGGGCGCCTGGATGGTCAGCCCACCAGCGGCCGACAGCGCGGTGAGCGCAGGCAGCGCCATGACGCCGTCTCCAAGGTGATTGGGCGCACGAGCGACGATGTGCACGCTACCGCTTCCGATTCTTCTTCCGAGCCTTGCGGGCCTCTTTCTGCTTCTTGCGCCGCGCCAACTTCTCGGAAATCGACAGGGTGGGCTTGGCCGCCTTTGCCGGTGCGCCGCCCATGCCGGGGAAGCCGCCCATGCCTGGGAAACCACCGCCGCCACCCATTCCTGGGAAGCCGCCGCCGCCCATGCCTGGGAAACCACCGCCACCACCGCCCATCATTTGCTGGGCTTTGGCCATGGCAGCAGGGTCGCCCATCATGGCGCCCATGCCCTTCATCATCTCGCGAGCCTGCAGAAAGCGGCTGTGCAGATCACTGACATCGCCAATGGCGCGTCCACATCCGCCGCTGATGCGCTTGAATCGAGACTCGTTGAGGATGTCCGGGTTCTCGCGTTCTTGCTTGGTCATCGAGCCGATGATGGCCAGCGTCCGGTCGAGCTCGCGGTCGTCAAAGGCCTCTTCGGGAATCTGGTCCATGAGCTGGCTGATGCCGGGCATGCGAGAGAACAGCTCCTTGAGCGGTCCCATCTTGCGAATGCTCTGCAGCTGACGGATGAAGTCGTCATAGCCAAAGGCGCCGCTCATCATCTTTTCGGCGTCGGACTGTGCCGTCTCTTGGTCGACGTGCTTTTCGAAGTCCTTCATCAGGCCAACGACGTCGCCCATTCCCAAGATGCGCTGAGCGAGGCCCTCGGGCCGGAACTCTTCGAGGCGGTCCAGCTCTTCGCCCTGGCCCAGGAACTTGACCGGCTTGCCGGTGATGGCCTTGATGGACAGTGCCGCTCCGCCGCGAGCATCACCATCGAGCTTGGTCATGACGAAGCCGGTGAAGTCGAGCAGGTCGTCAAAGGCGTCGGCGGTCTTGACGGCGTCCTGCCCCATCATCGCGTCGCAGACGAAGAGGATTTCGCCAGGGTTCACCGCGTCCTTGATCTGAACCAGCTCATTCATGAGCTCGTTGTCGACCGCCAGACGGCCAGCGGTATCGATGATGACCACATCGCAACCTGTCTTGCGGGCTTCGGCCACACCGATCTTTGCGAGATCTACCGGCGACTTGCCCGGCATCGAGAACACTGGCACATCGAGCTTGCCGCCAATGACCTTGAGCTGCTCGATAGCGGCCGGGCGGTAAATATCGGCTGCCACCATCAGCGGCTTCTTGCCTTGTTCCTTGAGCAAGCGCGCGATCTTGCCAGAGGTCGTGGTCTTGCCAGAGCCCTGCAGGCCGCACATCAGGATGATGCCCGGTCGTCCATCGATGTTGAGCTCGGTCTCGACCGGCCCCATGAGGCTGACGAGTTCGTCGTAGCAGGCAGCCACAAAGTGGTCGCCGGGGGTCGCGCTCTCGCCACCTTGGGTCTTGAGCGTGACGATGGAACCCAAGGCCCGCTTCTTGACGTCATTGATGAAGTCTTTGACCACCCCGATCTCGACGTCGGCCTGAATGAGCGAGATGCGGACCTCGCGCAGGGCTTCGCCGACATCGTCTTCGGTGAGGAGTGCCTTGCCTTGCAGCTTGAGGCGGGCGTTCTTGAATCCGCGAGTCAGTACGTCGAACATTGAGTGCTCCGACCGTGTTCATAACCCCGTGGCGTGGGTTTCCAACCGACGACTGGCTACTCGCTGTCGTCGCTGCTGACGCCAGTGCTTCCAAAGCCGCCTTCACCCCGCTCGGTCTCGTCTAGGTCATCGACGACATCAAACGTGGCCTGTGGCACCTGGTTGAGCACCATCTGCGCGATGCGGTCTCCTCGGCGGACGGTGAATGGATCAGGCCCCAAGTTGACGAGCAGGACCTTGAGCTCGCCCCGGTAGTCGCTGTCGATCGTGCCCGGCGCGTTGGGCATGGACAGTCCATGCTTGAGCGCCAGGCCAGATCGCGGCCGAATCTGCGCCTCCCAACCGGTTGGAATGGCCATGCAAAATCCACAGGGAATCGCGACGCGTGCCATCGAGTCGATGGTGTAGGGCGCGTGCACAGCCGCCACGAGATCGGCGCCGGCGCTGCCTGCGGTCTTGTAGGTCGGGAGCTTCAGCCCCTTTCCGTGCTCGAGAATCTTGATGCGAATGGTCGGGGATTGGGTCATCTACGGCTTGTAAGGGAGCCGAACCGAGCCCGCCGCTCCTTGGATCTCAGGCAAAAAAAGGGCGACCCGAAGGCCGCCCGTTCTTCAGAGCAAGTGCCTATGCACCGGCGTCCAGGGCTTCCTTGCGGGACAGACGAATCTTGCCGCTGCGATCGATGTCGATCACGCGAACCAGAACCTCGTCGCCCTCGTGCACGACATCGGTCACCCGGTCGACGCGGTCGTGGGCCAAGTGGCTGATGTGCACCAGGCCGTCGGTTCCGGGGAAGATCTCGACGAACGCGCCGAAGTCGACGATGCGCTTGACCACACCGACGTACAGGGCGCCGATCTCGGCTTCCTGCGTGATCTCGCGGATCATGCCAATGGCCTTTTCGGTGTTGTCGGGGTTGGACGATGCGACGTCGACGCGGCCGTTGTCATCAACCTTGACCTTGACGTCGCAGGACGCCTGAATGCCACGGATGACCTTGCCGCCAGGACCGATGAGATCACGGATCTTGTCGGGCTTGATGTGCAGGGTGGTGATGCGAGGTGCCCAGATGCTCATCTCGTCACGGGGAGCCTCGATCGTCTTCGCCATCTCGGCGAGGATGTGCAGGCGGCCTTCCTTGGCCTGGTTCAGGGCCTTGGTCATGATCTCGCGGCTGATGCCCTTGATCTTGGTGTCCAGCTGGAAGGCGGTGATGCCTTCGGTGGTGCCGGTGACCTTGAAGTCCATGTCGCCGAGGTGGTCTTCGTCGCCCAGGATGTCGCTGAGGACGGCGAAATCATCGCCTTCCTTGACGAGGCCCATCGCGATGCCGGCGACGGGCGCCTTGATCGGAATGCCAGCGTCCATCATCGCCAGGGTCGTGCCACAGACGGTCGCCATGGAGGACGAACCGTTGGACTCGAGGACCTCGGAGGTGGAGCGGTAGACGTACGGGAAGTCCGCCTTTTCGGGGATGACGGCCAGCAGGCCGCGACGCGCAAGGGCGCCGTGACCAACTTCGCGACGCTTCGGGCCACGAAGAGGACGGGCCTCGCCGGTGCAGAAGGGAGCGAAGTTGTACGTCAGCATGAAGTGACGGTCGAAGCGGCCCGTGGGCAGCTCGAGGCGCTGTGCATCGATGTCGGTGCCCAGAGCGATGGTCACGTAGGTCTGAGTCTCGCCACGCTGGAACACTGCGGAACCGTGGGCACGCTCGCCAACGCCAACCTCGCACCAGATGCCGCGAATCTCGTCGGGAGCGCGGCCGTCGAGGCGCTTGTTGGTGGCGATCAGGTCGGCACGCATGGTGGTCTTGACCAGCTTCTCCCAAGCGGACTTGGCTTCCTTGGTCAGGCGCTTGGCCTCGTCCTCGTCCTTGCCCTCGATGAGCTCGTTGATGAGGAGGGTGCGAGCTGCCTTGAGATCGGCGGAACGCTCGTGCTTGCCGGGTGTGGCGAGCGCGACGCGGAACGGGTCGACGCCCTTGTCCATGATGAAGGACAGCACGTCGGCATCGATCTCGGCCGGAGCCGGAACTTCCCACTTGGTCTTGCCGGCTTCAGCCTGAAGCTCGTTGATGCAGTTGATGATGGCCTTGATGGCGTCGTGCGCAATCTCGAGGGCATCGAGGACGTCGTCCTCTTGGCACTCACTGGCGCCGCCTTCG
>CAYYHT010000691.1:0-4380 GCA_964471355.1 uncultured Enterobacteriaceae bacterium | reverse complement strand
GTGCGAAACGGCTACGTCCCGCCCATCCCCGATCCGCCGGGAGTACGCTCGGTGGTGTGGTGGGCCGGTCCTCAACTGCCGGACGACGAGGCCACGCCCGGACACGAAGTGGCTGAGCACTTGGTGGCTGGCATGCGGGCTCGCGGATTCGAGGTCGGCGAGTTGGTTGAAGCGACCCATGTCTGGCAGACCGACGTGAAGTCTGGGCACCTGATGTTCCGGCTTCGGCACGGCTACAACGGGTCTGGACCGTGGATGACCGTCGCTCGCCCGTACCAGATTGACCGTGTCGATGCGCCCACCATCGAGTGTTGGCGAAAGGTCGTGGTTGCCGTTCATGAGCTCATCCTCGAGAAGGATGCGACGAACATTCACTGGGTCCGCCACGAAGACCACGTGGCCGGCGACGTGGACTACGCGTTTGACGATCCGGTGGACTGACTCGTAAACGACCGTGGACAGGTCGGTGGGGCCGCTCGGGTCGAACCGCCTTGGTTGCCCGTCGGCGGGCCAGAGGTCGTTGGCACTGTGCGTGCACAGAACGGGGGCACACCCTGGAGAACCAACATGATCCGCACCACCACCCTCGCTCTCTGCCTGGCCATGTCGACCACTGCGATGGGGGAGAGCAGCAATGCCAACGAGCCCGCCGTTGACGGCGCGCACTACGACCTCGAGCTCCTGTACCAGCAAGGCGACCACGTCGCGGGCCTACAGAAGGCTCGCGAGCGCTATGCGGCCAACCCAGACGACGAACAGCTGACCTGGCACATCGCTCGCTTCCTGTTCGAGAAGGGCGAGTCCATCGACCGCAGTGACACGAGCGTCGACAAGGTGGCGCTGTACTCCGAGATGGTCGAGGTCGCCGAAGCGGGGCTGGCCCAGAGTCCAGACGACCCACACATTCGGTTTGCCCGCGGAGTTGCCAACGGGCGCCTTGGCACTACCCGCGGCGTCATCGCCTCACTGTGGTCAGCCCAAGGCATTGAAGAAGACTGGCTCTACGTGTCCCGCAGCGGCTTTGAGTACTCTTCGATTGGCGGCGACGAAATGCTTCCCTGTGACGCGGATCTGGCCCTCGGCATCTTCTATCGATTGGTCCCCGACCGCTGGATTGTCAAGATGATTGCCGGGACAAAGGGCGATCTGGACAAGTCGCTCGCCCACCTGGGCAAGGCGGACCAGTGCGCGCCGAACCGCATCGGGACCATGAAAGAGCTTGGGGTGACCCAGCTGTGCATTGCATCGAACACCAACGATGAGGCCATGATGGCGGCGGGACGGCAGACGGTAGCCGACTACATGAAGCTGCCCGCAGAAGGCGACAAGGACCGTATCGACCTCAAACACGGCACTCTGTTGCTCGACGACCCGTCCATCGCCTGTGGCTACAGCCGTGATGGCCAGCAGGACCTGGACACCAGCGAGCTGTAGGGCGCTGAAAGGCGAGCGGAGCGTTTTCCAGCGACCGGCTAGACCATCATCCGGACTTCGGTTCGGTATGGTTTGCGCCGGTCGGCTTCGCCTGTCTGACCGCGTGCGGCCCGGTTCAGCAGCTTGAGAATGTGCGGACCCAGCAGGTCGATCTCGGTCGACGTGTATTTTTGGCTGCCGAAGTCGCGGTAGGACTGCTTTTGCAGGGCCATGACGACGGCGTCTTGCTGGAAGATGCGCATGGCCAGGGGCTGGATGAGCGGGCGGATGAGGCGCTTGGGGATGCGACTGCTGCGCACACAGACCACCGAGAAGAGCATGGTCTCATGGTCGTCGATCGGGGTCAGTGCTGCGTGAGTCAGGATGTGATTCTCGTCGCCGATGGCGTACTCGACCTGGACCACACACGGCATGAAGAAGCGGTCGAAGTGCTTGACCGCGCCGCCAGATGGAGACAGCAAACGCGCGGCAAAGCCCGGCGGACGCGGCTCGCCGATGTACTCGCAGACCACTTTGTCGGCGTGGCGCTCGAGCACGCAGGTGATGGGGTTGCGGTCGTTGTCATTGCGGAAGAGCCCCCGGTGCAAAAACGCGGTGTGAGGCACATCGAGCGCGTTCTCGGCCAAGGCGTGCAGACTGCCTTCGGCACTGACTTCGTGGCGAACGGTCAGGTAGCCTGGGCGGTCGGCCCACTCGAACCAGTATGGGTCGCAGTCTGGCTCGGTGTTGGGGTCGGCCCAGACCCAGATAAAGTCCTGCTGTTCGCGGACTGGGTACGCGGTGGCGCACCGCGTCTTGTGGGCTGCGGTCCCTTCAAAGGCGGGAATGCGCTTGCACTCGCCAGTTCGGTCGAACTGCCAGCCGTGGTAGCCGCACGCCACGTTGTTGCCGACAACGTCGCCAAATGAGAGGGGAATGTCCCGGTGAGGACACCGGTCGACCAGGGCTCCAACGTGTCCATCGGAACCGCGGAACATGACAACAGGACTGCCCCACAGGCGTCGTCGCAGTGGCTTGTTGCCTTGGACCTCACCGCTGCGGGCGAGCACGTACCAGGCTTTTTTGACGCGGGGAACTTTGGGCAGGTCACTCATGGTGCCGCCCAACTAACCCGACGTCTTTCAGTCCCGAACAGGAATCAGTTCGACGCCTACGTCATCGCCGCCCTCGCCCACCTGCACGACCACCGAGCCGTGGGCGACGCAGGTCTGGTCGTTCTCGTTGCCGAACTTGCCGGTCTCGGTGATCCAGACGGCTTCGACGTGGGGCTCAAGTGAAGCGAGCGCCTCTTCTGAGGGCACATCCAAGTACACATTGGTGGCTCCCAACAAGGCAAAGCGAGGCTTCAGCCAGTCGGTCCAGGCTTCGTTGGTGGACGTTGAGATGCCGTGGTGGTTGACATGCACCATGGTCACGCCATCGGGGGGCACCCATGGAATATCGGCGGCATGGCCGGCAATGGCGCCCTCCATGTCGGGAGTCGTCTTGCCGCCTCCGGGCATGTCGCCTCCAAACACGTAGCTGAACTCGCCATAGGTGATGATGCCCGCGACACTGTGGGTGTTGTCCAGGCGGTCGAGCTTGTCGAACTCGTCGAACAGGTTGACCTCTCCAGCGCTGGTCGCCAGCCGACCGTCGGCCACGAACAGCACCAGCTGGGCGCCTCCGCCGAGCTCGATGGTCACGGGCAGGGTGGGGGTGTCCCACCTCACCACCTCATTGGTCAGGGTCAGCGGAGCATTTCGCTTGGTGAACAGGTTGTCATAGCTGCCGACGTGGTCGGGGTCGTCGTGGGTGAGGATGACCCAGTCCACGGTGTCGCCTAGGCCGCTGCGCTCTGCGGCGGTGAGGATGTCGTCCTTGTGCCCCCATCCCACATCGATGAGCACCGAGGTGCCGTCCGGGCCGATGACGAGGGCCGATTCGCCGAGCAGTCCCTCGGTCAGGCCGATTTGTTCGATGGTCATGGCGGGCGATGCCACGGACACGGCGGTTTCGCAGACGTCGCCCTCCGGCACCTTTTTGTAGCAGGCGGCGAGCAGCAAGAGCGGGACAGTTCGCAAGGCAGTGCTCCAGTCAGACACTATGGGGTAGCCGGGTCTTGCCACTGGGCCGATGTCAGGCCATTACGCGGCTCACCCGCGGATGATCTTCTTGACGCCCTGCGCCTCGAACCAAGCCACCAGGCGCTCGACCTGGTCTCCATGGAAGATGAGGTTGTCGCCCTCGACGCGGCCGCCGATGCCCATGCTCTTGCGGAGCTTCTTTGCCAGCGCCTTGCGTCCGTCGGGTATGCCCGAGACAGCGGTCACCACCTTGCCGCCACGGCCCTTCTTTGTGCGTCGAATGACGACACGCTGGATGGGCGAAGGAGAGCTCGGCCCTTGGGGGGGCGTCGTCGCCACCGGGTCGTCCTCTGGAACGGATTCAGAGGCCTTGAGGCCGACATTGCGCAGCAGATCGCCGAGGTTTGTTCCCATGATGGTGTGTACCCTGCGCCGCGGCGGTTGGAAACCGCCGGACGGATTCAGAAGAGAGTTCCCAGGCTGACATGGGGGCGTACGGCGGGCTCCTGCCAGCTATCTCGCAGCAGGGTGGCCTTGTCGGTTCCCTTCTGGGCGATGGCCGCCTCGGGGTTCACGGCGATGTCCAGCTGCAGCGGTCCGATGGGGGTGTCCACGCGCAGCCCGGCACCGACGGCGTAGCGCACAACGGGGTTGAAGATGGACGCGAAAGCCTCGTCGTCACTGGTGGCCTGCGCGGTGCTGTTGGTGAACCAAGTGTTTCCGAAATCGACGAAGATGGCGCCGGCGTAGCCATCCCACGCGGGCAGGCCCAGCGCGGGAAAGGGCACCATGAGCTCGAGGGTGCCGACGAGTTCAGTGTCGCCGCCAAGAGGGACCCAGCGCTCAGGCTCGCCGTCGATGTAGTTCTGGACGGCCTCTC
>CAYYHT010000690.1:0-4387 GCA_964471355.1 uncultured Enterobacteriaceae bacterium | reverse complement strand
TCAACCTCAACCCCGGTCTCATCGTCTTCTGCATGGTCCCCATTGCGTGGGCCACCGGCAAATTGACGCCGATTCGCTCGATTCTGTTGGGCATGTCCATCGCCACCGTCGGCATCTACATGCTGGGCACGACCATGAGCATCTGGATGGCCATCGCGGGCATCCTCGTGTTCTCGGTCGGCGAGATGGCGTCCTCGCCCAAGAAGATGGAGTACCTGTCCAGCCTGGCCAAGCCGTCCGAAAAGGCGCTGTACATGGGCTACGCGAACGTTCCTGTCGGCATCGGCTGGATGTTCGGCTCGTTCATCGGTGGCTATTTCTACGAGAACTACGGCGACCGCACAAACTTGACTCGACAGCACCTGCACGCGCAGCTCGGACACACCGAGCACCTCGTCGACGCCCTGCCCAAGGACGACGTCTTTCCTGCGTTGCTAGCCAACACGGGCATGGAGCACGCCCAGGCCATTCAGTTCCTGTGGGACACGTACCAGCCGGGCCGCATGTGGACGATGTTCGCTGGAATCGGAATCCTCAGCATCATCGGGCTGGGCTTCTACGACTACTTCATCCGCAAGTTCGACGCGGAAGCAGACAAAGAGAAGAAAGCCGCCGGGGGGCCTAGCTGATGCTCAACAACCAAATGGCACTGACCGCGAGGCCGGAAGTTCCGCACACGAGGCGGGCTGCGGTGACATATGCGTGGGCGCTGAACATGACGAGAAGTCTCCGTTGGATGCCTAATGTTTCACGTCTGTCACAAACGCGCAACCCGTTGCGTCACATTCCCGTCACATGGATGATGCTGAGCGCGCTAGCGGCGGGCATCTCGGGCTGTGCAACAGATTCATCTTCGGACACGCGCGTCGCCGCTGCAGTGGTTTGTCCCGAGGGCACAACCCAGAAGGGCGCTCTGCCGCCCGAGGGGCGAATGATCTGGTGTGAACGCACCAGCGATGGAATCAAGCATGGACCCTGGATGTCCGGCTGGAAAGACGGCAACGACGACGACGCCCCGACCCGAGCCAGCGAAGGCGAGTACGTCGACGGCATCCTGCATGGCCCGTACCGTGCATGGTTCAAAGGCGGCACCAAGGCTCAGATGGAGCTCGACACCCACAAAGGTGACGGCAAGGTGACAGTGCGTGACGAGCAGGGCACAGACCTGTTCAAAGTCGCGTACTCCAACGGCCAGCCCATCCGCTGCCCGGGCACCGAAAAGGGCGACCGCACCACAGAGCGCGTGGTCTGGTGCGAGAGCGACAAGGACGGCGAGTCCGTCAAGCACGGGCGCCTTGTGACCTACTACGGCAACGGCGACATCGAGAGCATGATGTGGTACGCCCACGGCGAGCTCCAAGGCCGGTTTACCGCGTTCCACGATGACGGCTCCCCCTGGATCGAGGGCGAGTACATCAACGGCAAGCGACACGGCCACTGGGTCACCTGGCCCAAGAAATGAGCGGCAAGTTCATCGTCATAGAGGGCCTCGACGGCGCTGGAACAACCACACAGGCCGGACTGCTGCGTGACTGGCTCGCCGAACGCGGCACCGTCTTGCTGACTCGCGAGCCCACCGACCGCAGCGTCGGTCGGGTGATTCGCAAGGTGCTCGCCGGTGACCCCGAGGCTCCGGACTTCCACGCCCTGCCTTGGCTGTTCGCAGCGGACCGGGCCGACCACCTATTCGGCCAGATCGACCCCGCTCTCAAGGCGGGTACCCACGTCATCTCGGACCGCTACTACCACTCCTCGCTCGCCTACCAGTCCCTGACCCTGCCGCTGGGCAAGGTCGCCGCCCTGAACGACTTTCGGGCGCCTGACCTGACGCTATTTGTCGATGTGTCGGTGGACATCTGCCTGCAGCGCATCGAGGCCCGCGGCGACGCCCTTGAAATCTTCGAGAAGCGGGACCGACTAGAGCGCATCGCGGGCGCCTATCAAGAGGTCAACGCCTTCCTGAGGGTCCGCGGAGAGCTGATCGAAGAGATCGACGGCGCAAAGCCGGTCAATGAGGTCTTCGAGGACATTCGCGCGAGCGTCGAACAGCTCGGCGTCTGATGGCACGGTTCCTCCATCTCACCGGCCTGACCGACTACACCGACGCCCACGAGCTGCAGCGCTCGCTTGTCGATGCTGTGGCCGCGGGCACAGAGCCCGACACCGTGCTGTTGCTAGAGCACGCCGAGGTCATCACGCTGGGGCGAAAGCGCGGAGCCGAGGACCATGTGCTCGATGCGGGGGACGTGCCAGTGGTGCACGTCGAGCGGGGCGGAGACGTGACGTGGCACGGTCCAGGACAGCTCGTCGCCTACCCCATCATCAAGCTGGAAGGCAAGCGCGCCGACCTGCACCTGCACCTGCGCAGCTTGGAACAGGCGGTCATTGATCTGCTGGCAGAACAGGGGCTGACGGCCGGCCGCGATGCCCGAAACACCGGCGTGTGGCTTCCTGGCGGTGACCCGGAAGCGCGAAAGGTGTGCAGCATTGGCATCGCCGCGCGGCGCTGGGTGAGCTGGCATGGCTTGGCTCTCAACGTCGACGTCGACCTGTCACACTTCGACCGCATCGCGCCCTGTGGCTTCGATGCATCGATCATGACCACGGTCGCGCAGCACTCTCAACCCGCGCCCACAGTGGCCGAGCTTGTGCCCGGCTTGGCCCGCTGCTTGGCCCGGACCCTCGATGTGAGCCTGGACACGCTGCAGTCGGTCACGAGTTCGGCACTTCACTCCTGAGTGCAATCTCGGCGCCGAGTGCTGCCGCCTCCTCCCGCCGTTGACCGTCCATGAATCCCTGGACCCAGACCAGGTGGTCCTGGGCATCGGTGCTGCCCAAGCGAGTCCCGTACTCGAACCAGGCATGGGCGCGAGCGATCGAGCCATTGTCCAGCTCCCAGTCGCCAAGCACCACGGCCGCAGCGCCACTGCCACCTAGTGCGTCGGCCACCCAGGCAGACCGCTCACCATCATAGCCAAGCTCGATGCCGGCCTCGACGGCAGGCGACGTGATCACCTGGCCGCCAATCAGCTCAAGTCCTTCGCCGGCAATGGGACCCGGAGTCATCAGAGCAAACAGGACCGTGGTCGCAAACAGCGTATTCATGGGAACTCCGGGACAGGACGCCCAGACAACGCACGAGACCGGTCGAGTCTTACAGTTTCTGTACGAAACGTTCTTAGTTGCAGCTCAGGCTGTTCTTTTGGAGCAGGCCATTCACTTCGCGATTGATGCCCACATCACCGCCGGACAGCGCCTTGCACAGGTGCTTCTGGGCGCCCGAGGTGTTGCCCATCGACAGCAACGCGTAGCCCAGGCCGTAGTTTGCGTCGGCGTGGGACGAATCTTTGGCGAGGGCCTTTTCGAACAGGGCCACTGCCGCCGCATCATCGGTGCCGACTTTCTTCCAGCCGGCGTTGACCAGTCCGCTGACCGAACCGCCGCCGCCAGCGCTGCCGGTGGTGAGCGGGGCCTTCTTGGTGACCTTCTTGGTGACCTTCTTGACGGGCTCTTTGACGGGCTCGGGGGGCGGCTTGTCTTCTTCGGGGGGCTCTTCGACCGCTGCCGGCGGCTCGGCCGGAGGCGTCGGTGGTTGGGTGCCATCGGTCGGTGGAGCGGTGCCATCGCCGACAGGAGGCGTCTCGACTGGAGTTCCGTCGCCAGCAGGTGGGGTCTCGACCGTTGGAGCCGGGGTCTCGACGGCGGCCACAGTCTCGCCCGCAGCCATGAGCGTGACGACGGCTTGATAGCCCATGAAGCCCACAATCGGAGCGCCACCGGCCAGCATCAGCATCAGCAAGATGCCAACCGTGATCATCCTGCGGCGGCGCCGAGCCGCGTGGTAGTGCGCTAGGAAGTCGTCTTCGTCGTCGTCGTCGACCGGGTCACCGTCGTAGTCGATGCCACCGCCGCTGTACGGGCCGTCGATCTCGATGTTGCCCAGACCAAAAGCTGGCGTCTCGGGGATGGACCGGTCACCGGGCAACGCAGACGGTGCGGATGCAGGAGCCGAGTCGGACGCACCGCCGGCCTCTTGGGTCTCGGTCTCGGGACGTCCTGCGAACTCAGCCAGATCGCCCAGTGTGGTGGGAATCTCGTCGGTCTGGGGAGGAAAGCCGAACTCGTCCGCGGCCGGGGGGAACATTTTGTCCTCGAGGCCCATGGTGCCGCGGAACAGCTGGGTCTCGGCTTCTTCGCCGAGCTCGTCGGTGCGTGGCGGAGCCGGTGCCGGAGTCAGCATCATGGGTGCGGCGATCGGAGGCGCTGCAACAGGACCGGGAGCGGGAGTCGGCGGAGGAGCGAGCGCTGGAGCTCCGGACAGATCGGCCGGCGGCATGCTGGGGGTGATGGCCCGCGGCTCGGCGTTCTGGAAGTACTCAATCTCTCG
>CAYYHT010000689.1:0-4406 GCA_964471355.1 uncultured Enterobacteriaceae bacterium | reverse complement strand
TCTGACCCCCAGCTACCTGTTCGAAGAAGACGCCATCCACTTCCATCAGACGCACAAAGACGCCTGCGACAAGCACGACCCGGCGTACTACCCGCGGTTCAAGAAGTGGTGCGACGACTACTTCCACATCGTGCATCGAGGCGAGCGCCGGGGCATCGGCGGCATCTTCTTCGACGACCTGAACGACCGAGAACCGAGCAAAATCCTGCCGTTCAGTCGAGAATGCGCGGGAGCCCTTGTGCCGTCCTACCTGCCCATCCTCGAACGCCGGCTGGGCATGGAGTTCACCGAGGCGCACCGCCGTTGGCAGCAGCTCCGCAGGGGGCGCTACGTCGAGTTCAATCTGGTGTGGGACCGCGGCACCACCTTCGGCCTCAAGACCGGAGCGCGCACCGAGAGTGTGCTGATGAGCCTGCCCCTGACCGCACGCTGGGAGTACGACGTGCAGATCGAGCCGGGCAGCCCCGAGGCGCGACTCCAAGAAGTGCTCCACACCCCCGTCGACTGGCTGGCCACATGACCATCTCCCTCGATCCCAGCGTGCCCATGGCCCGAGCGCAGCAATGCGTCACCTACTCGGCTTCGGCCTGGAAGCTGATGGGTAAACAAGGCAGCTGGCTAAAGGTGCAACAGCGCGCCGCCAACTGCCTGCGGGCGTTCAACTCACGCACAGGACACGACGCCACCGCCTGGTTCGCGGCCTTCAACACTCGGGACAGAAACAACGAGCCCGACATCCTCATCGCCATGTATTTCGCCACCGACGTCAAGGTGAGTCCCGAACAAATGGCGAGCTTCGATGCGCCATTCGAGACGGACCCCGGCGTGTGGACCCGTGACGGCATGCATCCGCGCCACGAGTACTCCTTTCCATCGCTGCACGTGCGCAGCGCCAAGCTCTACCAGGTGTGGCTCGACATCAACAATCGCCTCGTGACCCGGCAGCTCAAGCGCGGCAGCCAGGGAATCGCCGTCTGGGACCGGGCATTTCCCAAGGCAAGCGCCGACGACTACCTGCCCAATATCCGGCACGCCGAGGGCACCTTCCCCGAAGACAACAGCGACGCCAAGCGCCACAAAGACCGTCTCAAGCTGGCCTTCGCCATGGCAGTCTCCCAGGACATCGTGGCCGCAGACGGTCGAATCGACCCCGGCGAAGTCGCGTTCATGGCAAAGACCTTTCCCCCGCGTCGCCTGGGCACGTACAACCTGAACGACCCCGGCGAGCGAGCCGCTGTCTATGCCCAGGCGCGCACCGAGCTCAAGGACGTGCTGGGGCACCACGAAAAGCTCGCACTGCTGTCGACCTTCTTCGCCACTTGCTATGCGGACGGATCCATTGATCCCGCCGAGTTGGTCGTACTCAAAACCGCGTGTGCGGACCTGGGCCTGGAGCGCGCTGAAGTGGCCATGCAGCTGGCCAAGCTATGGAAGTGACCCCTCACCACTGGGCGCCAATCACCATCAGGTAGTCGGCCAGTTCTTCGCGGTCCGCGTCTGACAGCTGGCTCGTGCCCTGTTTGACGATGTCACCCATGACTCCTCCGACCACGTCACCGTCTGGAAGCGCACCTCGCTTTAGAAAGCGCCGCCAGTCCCGCTCAGACCAGTCGAGTCCGATCAGACTCGGAGCTGGTTCGGGACCGTCGGGATTGCCCTGCAGATAGCGACCGTCCCGCGTACGACCCATGCCGCCTCGAGGGGTGTGGCACTCGCCGCAGTGTCCCACCGCATCGACGAGGTATTCCCCCCGGTCATCGGTCAGCAGCGGCCCTTCTTTAAAGCCACCCATGCGCCAAAAACCCAGTTTCCATCGACCCTTTGCAATGGCTGACGGCTCGTGCTCGCGATTGGCCGTGGCCGCAGGCGCAACGGTCTTGAAGAAGGCCCACAGGTCCCGCAGGTCCTCGTCCGTCATGCCGGTGAAGGAGGGGTAGGGAAAGGCCGGATAGTAGGAATGGCCCCGCGGACTGCGCCCCTCGCGCATCGCCGCGGTGAAGTCGGCCAATGACCAGGTGCCGAGGCCGTGTTCGTCGTCCGGCGTGAGGTTGGGGCCATAATAGGTGCCCCAGTCCGTCTCGATCGCGTAGCCGCCGGCGTACGCCTGCTGTCCTTCGACTGTGTGGCACGAGGCGCATCCGCCAAGGCCTGCCAAGAGTTGTCCGTTCTGCGGATCAGCTGCCTGTGCCAACCCACACAGCGCGAGCGCCAGCCAGATGAACAAGCCGCGGCCCAGATCAGTGATCCGCGATGTCCGGCTCATAGTAGAAGTAGCCAATCGCCTGGGCGTCCAGGTCGGCGTACTCATCACCCACCCACAGGTGAATGCGCGAGCCCACGACCTGGGCCGCGATGCTGCTGACCTGACCCTGGCTGGTCAAGTTGATGGGCAGGGGATTGCCGGGGTCTTTGACCCAGGTGAAGCCACCGTCGAAAGAGGTCGCGAGGTTGACCGTGATGTTGGTCGCCGAGCGAACCGAGCCCGAGACCGTCCACTCGGTGAAGCCCGTATAGAACATGTACAGCGTGCCTTCGTACTCCACGACAGCGGCACTGGTCACGCCCTTGGAGTCCGGACCGGTCGGAGGCGGGCCAAAGATGTCGAAGGGCTCGGACATGATCGGGCTGGGATTGATGGTCCAGTTGACCAGGTCGATCGAGCTCATCGTGTAGATGTTGCACGAGTCGGCGCCCAGCATCATGTCGATGGCATCGATGGCGGCGATGTACGCCGTGAAGCCACCCGAGGTGCGGTTCATGGTCAGCGGCCAGCACATGGACAGGTTGGATGCCATTGCGTCATCGCTGGTGATGACTGGATTTGCGGGGTTCTTGGTCCACTCGACGCCATCGGGGGACGTCGCGACGCCGACGCCGGAGTTGCCGGCTGCGACCGTGAAGCCGCCCCACATCATGACGTACTGCTTGAACGACGGGTCCCAGACCACAACCTGTCCCTGCATGACATCTTGGTCCCACTGCCCGGGCTCGGTGCCCAACAGAGGATTGGCGTCGTGGCTGGACCAGTTGGTGCCATCACCGCTGACTGCGTAGCCAACCTTGATGTTGCCGTAGCCCGACGCATTCTGGGGCGTGCCGGTGTACCACATCTGATAGAACGGGTGCCCAAGCACTTCTGTGACGTGGAAGCCCACACCACCGACGTTGTACCCCCACTCCTCGTCTGTTCCTGAGAACACGGGGTTGCAGTCGTACTCGGAGATCTTGGTGCCGGTCACCGGCGTAAATCCGCACTCGGTGACCTGACCGGGATCGACATTCACGGGCTCGCCAGTGATGTCGTACTCGGGAGTGCAAGAAACGCCCGCGGCAAGCACCGCAGACGCAAAGGTCAGCCTAGGAACCAGCGCCATACTCATTTTCGCACTCCAGGATCGTGAACAGATTGCAGTTGTCTTCGGCGGCCGCGCTGACGCATTCGAACTGCGTATCGACGTCAGCACCCTCTTCGATGTTGTAGAGGCAGCCGTTGAGGCACGAGTCGAAGTCTGGATAGGCGGCGTATTCGCAGTCTTGGTAGAGCACGCGGCACATCTGTGTGCACACGCCATCACCACCACTCGGCGTGCACGCGAATCCCAAAAACACTGCCAGTCCCAACGGAACCGTCACCAACCTCAACATCGGGTCCCCTCCAAAGCGCGCGCAAGTTAGCCGCTGATTAGCGCGGCCGCTATCGAAACCGCGTCAAGGAGCGAAAGGAACATGGCACGCTACGACCACAAGGCACTCGAAGCCCGGTGGCAGAAGTACTGGGTCGACAACGACACATTCGCAACGCCGACCGACCGCACACGGCCGAAGTTCTATGTGCTCGACATGTTCCCCTACCCCTCGGGTTCGGGACTGCATGTTGGGCACCCCAAGGGCTACGTGGCCAGCGACGTGGTGGCTCGCGCCAAGCGCATGATGGGCTTCAACGTGCTGCATCCGATGGGCTGGGACAGCTTTGGCCTGCCCACCGAGCGCCAGGCCGAAAAGGACGGCATCCATCCCCGTGCGGTGACCGAGCGCAACGTGGCCACCTTCAAGGGCCAGCTGATGCGCCTGGGTCTGTCCTACGACTGGAAGCGAGAGCTCGCGACCAGCGATGAAAAGTACTACCGCTGGACCCAGTGGATCTTCAAGGTGCTGTACGACCAGGGACTGGCCTACCAAGCCGATGTGCCCGTGAACTGGTGCCCCGCACTGGGCACTGTGGTCAGCAACGAAGAGGTCCAGGACGGCAAGTACATCGACACCGGTGATCTGGTCGAACAGCGCAACATGAAGCAGTGGATGTTCCGCATCACCGACTACGCCGAGCGCCTGCTGCAGGGACTCGATGACGTCGACTGGCCCATCAGCACCGAGAAGAAGCAGCGCGAGTGGATCGGGCGCAGCGA
>CAYYHT010000688.1:0-4410 GCA_964471355.1 uncultured Enterobacteriaceae bacterium | reverse complement strand
TACCGGACCGTCCGCTCATCGATCGGGTGTGCTGCGAACTCCACGGTGACAGCACCGCTGTCGATGGTCAGTCCGGCGGTGGGGGTTGGGTCGTCCGGTTCGATGACGGGCTCCGTGTTGAGTCCATTGGACGTCGGACTGCAGCCAAACTTCCTTACTCGGTATTACAGGGCGCTGTGTGGAAGGAGAAAATCAGTGAGGAACATCCATTTGCTCTGGTTTGTGGGCGTGTTCATGCTCGTCACTGGCTGCCAGACGACCGAGCCCGCAGCCGAAACTCCAGTACTGGAGACTCCTGAAATGCCACTTGAAGGCCCCCCCGCCAACGCGAGTACCCCCGGCCCCTGTGCGGATGCCCCTGGGCTGTGTAAAGCGGTGGTCGCCCACCGAGGCGCATCCTTCTTGGCCCCCGAAGAGACGACGGCGGCCTATGTGCTCGCTCGAGACTTTGGCGCCGACTACCTCGAGATCGACCTGCAGCGGACCAAAGACGGCCAGCTGATCGCCTTTCATGACAAGACGCTCAAGCGCACGACCAACGTCGCCGACGTCTTTCCCGACCGGGTGGACCAGACCGTCGAGGCGTTCACCCTCGCCGAGCTCAAGCAGCTCGACGCGGGCTCGTGGTTCAACGCCGCCCACCCCGAGCGGGCCCGCGATGGCTACGCGGGCCTGAAGATTTTGACCCTGTCCGAGGTCATCGACATCGCCGAACAGGGCACCCACAAGCCTGGCCTGTACATCGAGACCAAGAAGACCGAGGGCAGCAGCATCGAGAAGGACCTGCGCGCGCTGCTGATCGAGCGCAAGTGGCTGCAGCCACGTCCCAAGCCCGCTGATGTGCCCGATGATGTGGTGCAGGTGGCATACACCCCCGCCCATGTCGTGCTGCAGACCTTCGAGCTCGAGAGCCTTGAGCGCTTCAAGACCACGCTGCCCGAGCTGAAGTCCGTGCTGCTGCTGTGGCTGGGTGACGGCTATATCGAGCGCAAGACCACGCGCGAAAAGGGTGCAGACGAGGCCAAGGCGGACTTCTATGCCAGTCAGGAAGTGAAGTCTGAGGAGGAGTTCAACCGTTGGCTTCAGCTGGCGTTGGACCAGGGAGCGTCCGGGGTCGGACCCTCTGCAGTCCGCTCGAGTCGCGGCGACCAGAGCTATGCCGACCTCATGAAGCCGTGGATGGTCGAGCAGGTTCGAGCTCGAGACCTGCTGATTCATGTCTACACGGTCGATGACCCCGAGGACTTCAAGAAGTACGACGAACTCGGCGCACAGGGCTACTTCACCAACAAGCCCGATGTGCTGCTGCAGCACTTCGGCCGCACGCCCAAGCTGACAGCGGACGAGATTCTCGGCGCTGCGGGTATCTAGTGGGTTGAGTCCCCAGTTTTCCAAGGAGCGGCGAGCTTCGTCTCGCCGTCAATCCACTGCAACGGCGACACGAAGCTCGCCGCTCCTTCTTCAAGGGCCTGCCAGCCGCCGCGTCCCAACCAGCATGAACAGGGCCAGCAGGCCCCCGCTCACCGGCAATGGAGCGGCGTGGCATCCACAGCCATTGGGTTCTGGGTCTTGTTCGGGCTCGGGTTCGGGCGGGGGACCCGTCGAGAAGCTCATGGACCAGGGCTCGTCGAGCTGCTCTCCGCCGATGCCTGTGGGGCCGGGGTTTACGGTCAGCTCGTAGGTGCTGCCTGTGGCCAGGTCGTCGAGGGGCAGCACGTTCAGCACGTGGCTTCCTTGCCGGTAATAGAGCCACACATCGGTGGGCACAATCCCTTCAGGCCCGGTCAGAACCGCGACGCCGGCGGCCTCGACGGTCTCCTCCTCCATCGCACGCGAGAAGACCACCGACACCATGGCGTCGCGTCCCTGTGTGGGATGGCTGTAGCCCTGGTCTTCCGGGAACGTGGTCAGCACGAGGGGAGGGGACGCACCGAGCAGCCGCTGTTCGAGCACGAGCCAGTACAGGGCGAGGGTCTTGCCGATGCAGGCCGGGGCGCCGGGAATGCTCTGGTCCTCGAGGTGCGATGTGGTCCACGGATAGTCCTCGCGGGCCTGGGCGACGCGCTCGTCGTTCTCGGCTGCAGCGCCGACGTAGTACACGGCGAAATCCAGCGAGCTCATGCCGCTGCGCAGGGTGTCGGCGTCGACGTCGATGCCCGCATCGGCGAACAGTGGAACCAAGGCGTCGTAGGGCACGAAGTGCTCGTTGGGGGCGTGGCCTCCCCACAATGAGGCCATGATGATGTCGGTGTCCTCGTCGGGCTGGCCCTCGTCGCCTCGGTACAGGTACATCGCGTCAAACAGCTGGTCGCCCATGCCGTGGGCGGCGAGTCCGTACAGAAAGGCCTCGTGCTGCACATCACCCAGCTGGTTGTCTTGGACCCAGGTGAGGTAGCGGTCCTGAAAGGGCTCCCAGTGGGCGGTCTCGCCGTATGGATGACCGACCAAGGGCGAGTACCCACCGTCGGGAAACATCGTGCCGCTGATCAGCGCGCGTCGGCCGGCTGGGTCGGTCAGCGCGTCCTTGAGCGAGCCGGCCGGCAGGTGGTCCACAGCGTGGATGGCCGTCCAGATGTGGGTGGTCTGGCCACATCCGAAGGCGACGGTCGCTGAAAGGAGCAGAGCAATCAATGGGCGTCCCTGATTGTGGCAGTTTACCGGCTGTATGGCCCTGCCACTCAATCGAGTAAACGAAGAATTGAGTAACCACGGGCGCCCGCTGGGGACTCAATGATCAGCAACGGAGCTGAACATGACCGACGAGACCCGACGACGTGCCCTTCAGGCGACTGCCAAAGTAGCCTGTGCCGCATTCCTCTTGACCAGCGCAGCCGTCGGACCGGCGCTTGCCGACTCGTCGGCGGTTCCCGACCTGCTGCCCGCCGAGGTCACGGAAGTGGCCGAGGTGGCCCGTGTGGCTGTGCCGATTCCGGACGAGGCTGTGGCACCGGCTGCTGCTGAGGTGGCCGTGGATGGGGCAGAGTTGGCCGTCGACGTCAATGTGGACGTGGAGCTGGGTGCCGTGGCGCCCGCGGCTGAACCCGCTCCGACGCCGGTGACGCCTGGGCTGTTGCCGGGCGAGCTCGAGCTGCCGTTCCAGCCGTGCACGATGGAGGACTTTCGGTCGGGGGGCAATCCGATGTGCATGGCCTGGGGACCACCAACTCCGCCGCCGATGCCCACTGCACAGGCCTAGAGGAGGACGCGCGCCCTACATCCGGGACGCACCTGCGGCTGTTCCTCCGATCCAGCGTTAGGTCGACGTCATGGCCCTACAGCTTTCCTACTTGGCAGTGCGCGCGGACCTCGACTCCGCGGTCCAAAACATGCCCCACGACGCGAGCGTGGTGTCCACCGATGACTGGACCGTGTTCGTCGATCTGAAACCCGATCAGGCCACGGGTGTGGCCCGAGGTGGATCGGGGCTCATGGTGGCCATCGAAGTCGTCGACGACGCGTCGAAATGGACCGTGTTTGTCGATGGAGCCGAGCAGGCGACCGACCAGGCCGCGCAGCTGCTCGGGACCGACGACGAAGCCATCGCCTACGCCGAGGACGCTCCCTGGGGCTTCATCGAGTGGATGAAGCGTGTCGGGCTGCCCATCACCCCCATTGTTGGCGATGTGCTGACCGGCGACGGCTACCGCAAGCGCTCCGATAGGGTGCCCAGCGGTTGGTGGATCAGTCCACGAGGCATGGGCCTGGCCGAAGGGCCCATCATGCTCGAGCCTGGCGGCGACTGGGATTCCGAAGCCAACGCCCTCGAATATGAGGACCGGCGGCTGATCCTCGGGGCTCGCCATCGGCCCATCTGCAACTCGAGCGAGGGCCTCATCATCTGGCGCGCCATGCTCGAACCCGCGCGGACGGGTACCGAAGCCGAGTGGAAATCCGGTCGCGATGCGCGCACCGACGAGGGCAAGGCGGCACTCAAGTCCGCTCAGATCAAGCGCATTGTGCGGCTGTACCTGCAGCTGCGTGCGCTCAAGAAGGGCGGCATCTGGCTGTCTCCGATCGAGGCGCAGAACTACCGCCGCTGCCGCACCTGGGCCCTCGCCGAGCTGTGCCTGTCCCTTTCGATGGATGCCGCTGCGGCCGAGTCACAGCTCGCCGCCGCCGAGGCATAGCACTCGCTCTATTCGCCGGGCATCATCTTGCTGACGGCGAAGTGGACCGGACAGAAGCCCGTGAACGTGCTGGACAGCATGATCGCACCAGTCAGCACCACCAGCCACGAGAACCGCGGGTCGACAAACGATGCCAGCGCGATGCTGCCCATCAACAGGACACCGATGATGCCGTCGTGAACTCGAACGCGGCGGGTCATCAGCGGGGCAGGTGAGTCAGACATCGGTACTCCTAGTGGGAGCGCAGTGTACCTCTCTGTGTTCGAAAGACTCGAGCGATCCG
>CAYYHT010000687.1:0-4429 GCA_964471355.1 uncultured Enterobacteriaceae bacterium | reverse complement strand
AGCGCTGTCGGAAGCACCAAGGCTATATTGACCAATGTGAACTGCAGGCCAGCAAACACGAGCAGCGGCGGCTCGAACGTCCGCCAAGTTGACAGATAGATGGGCTCGATGAGCTGAATGATGTAGGGAAAGGCAAAGGCGTACAGGCCGATGATCGCCTCGAGTACCCCATAGACGAACAGCGGTCGCTCGATTCGGTCCGCAACCCGCGCCATTGCAAAACCACCGATCGCAAGCCCGGCCATGAAGGCAGCCAGCACGGTGGCGATGGCCATGGTCGAGGTTCCAAAGACCAGATGCAGCTGCCGTCCCCAGATGGTCTGGTACGTCAGGCTCGTGGCCCCCGACACAAAGAACAGCGGCAAGAGCACTGCCGCTGCCCGTTCATGCTGCATTCGCGCGCTAAATTCTTCCATGACCCCGGGTCCGTGCGCCTTTCTAATGCCAAATCCGACACCCATGGGGGCTCGGTGTTTCGCTTCATGCGATTTGGACTATTTTCAGCTTTTGACCTTGTGACCCCCCAGCTGACATAGAATGGCCGGGCCATCCTGGCAATGACGAGGCGTGGGTGATTGCAGCAGGGACCAGCGTTGGTGACTACACGGTCCAGGGCTTTCTGGATGCCGGTGGCATGGCGCATGTGTACGAGGCGGTGCACAGCAGCGGCACAAGGCACGCCATCAAGGTCCTGCACGCCACAAATCCTGAGGTTCGCAAGCGCCTGAGTGCCGAGGGACGCATGCTGATGCGCCTGCAGCACCCGAACATCGTGGCGGTCACTGACGTCATCGAGATCGAAGGGGTACCCGCCTTGGTCATGGAGCTGGTCGAAGGTCCGGCGCTCGACACCTGGATCAACGACGAACCCCGCACATGGCCCGAGCGCAAGACCGTGTTCAAGGGGCTGATGGCCGGCATGGCAGAGGCGCACTCCAGAGGAGTCGTGCACCGCGATCTGCAGCCCGCGAACATCCTGGTCGAGCGCGATGCCCAGGGCAATCCCGTGGCCCGCATCATCGACTTCGGACTCGCCAAGAACATGCGCCAGGACAGCATGACGCAGACGGGCTCCACCCTCGGCACCCCCGGCTACATGTCTCCCGAGCAGATCCGCGATTCGAAGAACATCGACGCTCGATCGGACATCTTCGCGCTCGGGTGCCTGCTCTATGTGCTCGTGACGGAAATGGAGCCGTTCGACGGCGAGGACAACCTCGAGGTCTTCAACAACACCTGCGACGGCAAATACGCCGATCCAGAACCCCTCGCGGCACCCGAAGTCGACCGCAGCTACATTCGAGCGATCGAGGGGTGTTTGAGGATCAATCTCGAAGACCGCATCCCCCATGCGCAAGCCCTCGAAGATGTGATCCTTGGCGGAGAACTGCCGCCGCCCAGCGAAGACTTCACCCTGCAGACCGACACCGTCCGAAGGCGCGGAGGAGCCGGCAAGGGCCGCCCCACGCAGGCTCAGCTATGGCTCATGTCCATTGTCGCCGCCGCAGTCCTGGGCTCCATCACGTGGATCCTCATGACGGGCTGAACATCGGCCGATTGGCGGCTGGGCTACTTCTGTTATCTTGCTCTACTCTCTCCCCTCCCCATTCCCTCCCCCCAATCGCCCATGTTTCCCCACGACAAGCTCGACTGGACCCTCAAACGTCTGGAGCAGCGCCTCGACGGCGCCTCCGATGACCTCTCCGGTCGGGCTGAATACGCCGCGGCATGCCTGTCCAAGGCCATGTTCCACGACGGCGGAGAGATGTGGTTCAACAAGGCGCTGACCCAAGCCCGCCGCGTCATCCAGAGCGACCCCAGCAACACCACTGGCTTGGTTGTGGCCGGATTCTCGTTGGTTGGTCTCGACCGACTCGAGCCCGCTACCCGCTACCTCGACGAAGCCCTGAGGCTCGACCCCGAACGGGCCGATGTGCACCTGGCACTGGGCGGAATGCTCTGGCGTGATGGCTCACGGCACCAAGCTGTTCTTGAGCTCGAGCGCGCCTGCCGCGCGGCACCCGAGTCCTGGGAAGCCCACTACATGCTCGGACGCCTGCTCGCCGAGCGGGCCGACGAGCTCGGCAATCCAAAGCGACTGCAAGAGCGCAGCCAGTTCCACATCGTTCGCTCGCTTCAGCTGGGTCCGTCGTCCACCCTGCGCGCCCCCCTGCTGCACGATCTGGGCATCAGCTGCCTGCGCACCCAGCGGCTGGACGACGCTCAGAAGCTGTTCACTCAGCTGCTCGAGCACGACAAGTACTCGACCAAGGCTCGCTACTACGTGGGCTTGGTGAACTACCACATGGGCCGGTACAAGAACGCCATCCTGCACCTGCGGCAGCACATCGAGGAGCGCGGCAGCGGCGGCCAGGGGTCGCAGCATGTGCACGCGCGCATCGCGATGGCCTACCTGCACCTCGGCGAGATCTCCAAGGCCCGCGAAGCCTGCCACCGCGCCATCGCCATCGAACCGGGCGACCTGCAGGCGCGCTGGACCTTGGGCTGCGCTTGGCTCGAAGAAGGACAAGCCGACGAGGCCATCCGACTGTTCAAGGAAATCCTGCGGGACGCCCCCGACCACCTGCCCGCCTTCACCGAGATGGTGCGACTGCGGCGCAACGGCACCTGGCTGCGCAACGCGCTGATGACCGAAGTCGGCCACCATGACCGCCTGCCGACACGCATGGAACGCGAGCATCCGGGCGGACGCGGACTGGTCACGGTCGACCCCCGCAAGAGCACTCGCGAGCGCATTCGCATCATTCTGCAGAGTCTGGCCGAAGCCGAAGTCGAGCAGCCCGGGGCGACCAATGCCGTCGACACCCTGCGCGAGGCCATGACCGGCACCAAGGACGAAGGCCTTCGCTTCATGATCTGGGAGGGACTGCTCGACCAGCTCTCGGCAGACCGTGCCCGCGAAGCGGCCATGGCACTCAAGACACCCGGCAAGAGCTACAGCGCCAAGACCGGCCGCGACGTGCTCATCCTGGCCAACGTGCTTCCCGAGCCGATGCTCACCCGCGGCCTGGACATCACCGAAGAGCACCTCAAGCGTGCCGCCGTCGACCGCTACGACTCAACCCACGACGTGCACGCCCACCGCGCCAACATCGAGCGAGAGCGCCAAGAGGCCCGAGCCTGGCAAGCGCTGCTGCTGCTGGCCGTCGCCACCCGCGAGACCCGATCGGGTCGCAACCTGTTGGTTCGATGGGCTTCAGACGCCGATCCCGAGCTCGCCTCGGCTGCAAACTGCGCGCTCGTGACCTTGGGCGATCCCCACGCCGTCAAGCGACTCAAGCTGACGGGCCGCGAGCGCAACGCCGGCCACCTCGTCGACGCCCTGACCCGCATGGTCTCGCCGCGGGAGTCCAACTTCCACCCCCGCCCAGTCAGCGACGACGAGCGCATGCACTGCAGCACCTGTGGGCGCGATGCGTCGTCGACCGAGCACCTGATGGCCGGCGGAGACGCTGTCATCTGCAATCACTGCGCGACGGCGATCGCTATGGACCGCCGTGAGTTCGCCGCCGGCGAGCCAGAGACCAGCTGCTCGCTGTGTGGCAAGAACGGCTTCGACGTGCGAAACGTCTTTGTGTTCCGCGGCGTGCCCGTGTGCAGCGCCTGCATCGACAACAGCCTTGGACTGCAAGAGCGCGAAGAGGTCGACAAGTACCTCGCGGCGATCTAGCTCCAGTCCGTCCGACGGACAGCGCCATTGTGAAGCTATGCTATACAGTGGGTTGTCATCAATAGTCCATTTCCGCAAAGTACTTGACAACTCCTCTGAACACGCGCGACAGCCGGACTTCACTCCGGCATCTTAGCGGCGTCTCCGAGAGGTCCTGCCATGTCTCGTCCAGCCGTCATCTCCCTTGCACTCCTGACCGCCGCCAACGCTTGGGCGTTCCGTCCAGCCGAGGATGTTCACATCGGCATTGAGCCGCAGAGAATTCTGCGAACCGATGTTCACAGCCAGCTGGACCTCACTTCGGCCTCTGTGTGGGCCAAGTTCACCCGCGGCGAGGGCGCCGGATGGATGGCGCGATTCGACCAGAAGACGGGCACTCCTCACCGCATGTGGGGAGCCGGCATCGACATCGGAGCCGTCAGCACCCAAGCCGAGGTCGAAGACGGCCTGCGCGCCTTCCTCGCGCGGCACCCCGGCCTGACCGGCGCCAGCACCCGCGAGCTCTCCACCGCATCGGTGAACTACGTCGAGCGCGTCGACACTTGGTATGTCGATTTCGACGTGTTGCGCGGCGGAGCCCCGGTCTACCGCGGTGGTGTCACCGCTCGCATCAAGCACGGCAAGCTCATCATGGTGGGCGTCGACACCTACCCTCACACCCCCGTCACCGGCAGCGTGATGCTCGATGCCGACGACGCCCTGGCCATTGCGGCGGCAGACGGCCCGGCTCCCCAGGCC
>CAYYHT010000686.1:0-4431 GCA_964471355.1 uncultured Enterobacteriaceae bacterium | reverse complement strand
TGGCTCGCGACCGGATTGCCTGCCGGCGTTCTGGAACAAGCCAGTGTGCGGACCGACGAGCTCTCCGGCCGCGGCTACCTGTTCGTATTCGTCGAGACGGACACCGAGCACGCCCTGGTGGCGCCCACCTCGAATCGGCGCCGCACACGGGTTCGCCGCACCTTTGTCTGTCAGGTCACGCCGGAGCGGCTGCGCTGGACCCAGACCGGCAAGCAGTGGCAGGTGGAGGACGCATGACCGATGTGCTGGTGATTGGGGCGGGTCCGGCTGCGCTTGCCACCGCCTTGTCGGCGAGTGCACAGGGGCTTTCGGTGCGGGTTGTGGGGCGGCAGCGACCAGCCCGTCAGCAGGTCGAGACCCTTCATGGGCGCGTGCCGATGTGGCTGCAGACGCTGCACTGTGGCGACCTGCTGTCGTCTGTCAGCCGAGGCACCTGGTCGAGTCCGGCGGGGCCCGCACACCATGTACTGCGGTCCGAGTTCGACGCGGCACTGCGTCAGCGCGTGCTGGCACGTGGTGTCTCGATGCTCGACGAGCAGGTCGCGCAGGTGCTGGTCGAGGGGCAGCGTCCTGTTGGGGTCGTGCTGGCTTCGGGAGAGACCGAGCGCGCCCGATGGTGCGTGGACGGCAGCGGCAGGGCTCGGGTCGTGGCGCGGGCGCTCGGGTTGGCAGTGCGCACGGACTCCGGGCCGATGAAGGCGTGGCGGGGCCTGAGCGATGAACCGGGCGAGACGCGCTTTGAACGCACAGAAGGGGGCTGGCGCTTCGAGGTGCCCTTCGATGGCGGGGTGGCTTGGACCGAGCTGGGGGCCATTCGGCCCGAGGGCGCGCTGGCCGGCTTTGATGTCAGCTGGAGTCGGGTGCGGCCGTGTGCGGGTCGCGGCTATTTGTTGGTCGGTGATGCGGCGGCGACGGTCGACCCGGCGTCGGGGCAGGGAGTCATGACCGCGCTGTGGTCGGGGTGCGTGGCATCGGCGGTGTTGGCGCGCATCAAGCGGCAGCCGAATATGGAGCCGTGGTTGCTCGCGACCTATGACGGGTGGCAAGCCGAGCGGTATGCAGAGCGCATTGGGCCGCTCGGGGCGTACTACGCGGCATAGCCACGACCACGACCACGACCACGACCACGACCACGACCGCAGAGGGGGCGAATCGATTCAAACCCCGCGAGAAAGTCCAAAAGTTCGAAATCGCACAAGGCGAGGCCGGAGAGGCGGTTGCGGCAGTCGAGTCGCTGCTCGACATCGGCTTCGGCGACCCAGACATTGCCGCGGAGTTTTTCGCGATGGAGGGACGCGCGGCCGCGACGTGCACTGGGCTGATCCGAAGACATCGGCCCTATGTTGGGGGCGGCGGCCCCACGTGGTCGTGGTCGTGGTCGTGGTCGTGGTCGTTTCTGCGCGACCTTGTTGATGGGTCGGGGCGCCTCGAAGTGAGAACGCCCAGATGGTGTCGGACTCGGCGTGGGAACCCGGAACGCAGGTCGATTGCTACGTCGTTGGCCGAGTACAAAGCACGACCACGACCACGACCACGACCACGACCACGACCACGTCGCTCTCGCTCGTTGCGCAACTCCTTGCAGCGGCTGAGGTCGTCCTGCCCCCTTCACATGCCGCCGTTGTGCCGTGGCAGCACCACAGCATCAAGGTGGCCTACCTCTTCGGCGCCCGCCGACGTCCCGGCGAGCCGGGACGTCGCCCGCCGCCATGCAGAGGTGCCCGCCCACCTTGACCCTGTGGCGCCGCCCCGGCTTTGGGCGGCAGGCGAAGGGGTCACGACGACCTCAGCCTGGAGACAAGAAGATGCCCAACTACCCATTCCCGCACCAACGACTCGATGCATGGCGTCTCGCCCGCCACGGACGAAAGTTGGCGTTTGAGTTCACTCTCACGCTTCCCGCGGGCTTCGGCGATGAAGCGCGGCAGATCAACAAAGCGGCGGCCTCGGTCGTCCGCAATACCGCAGAGGGGGCGAATCGATTCAAACCCCGCGAGAAAGTCCAAAAGTTCGAAATCGCACAAGGCGAGGCCGGAGAGGCGGTTGCGGCAGTCGAGTCGCTGCTCGACATCGGCTTCGGCGACCCAGACATTGCCGCGGAGTTTTTCGCGATTGAGGGACGCGCGGCCGCGACGCTCACCGGACTCATCCGAAAACATCGGCCCTAGTCGACTGTAGAGATGGGGGGCGCCTGACAGCAAATGCGCCCAGATGGTGTAGGATTCGGCGTGCCGCTGGAACCCGGAAAGCACGTCGATCGCTACGTCGTCGAAGAAGAGCTCGGTCGTGGCGGCATGGCCACGGTCTACCGCATTCGCCACCGAGAGTTGGGCTCGCTGCACGCGCTCAAGGTGCTGGATTTGGTCACCGATGTCCTGACCAAGCGCTTTGCCCAAGAGGGGCGCTTTCAGGCGTCGCTGCGGCATCCCAATGTGGTCGCGGTCCACGATGTCATCGAGGTCGAGGGCCGGCCCGCGCTGGTCATGGAGTACCTGGACGGCGGCGACTTGTCCGCGTGGCTGCGCGCTGAACGCCGCACCCATGCCGAGCTCGAGGCGGTGTTTCGCGCCATGGTCGCCGGGGTGTCGGCCGCTCACGAAAATGGGCTGGTGCACCGCGACCTCAAGCCCGCCAATGTGCTGATGGCGCCGGGCGATGTGCCCAAGGTGGCCGACTTCGGCATCGCCAAGGACGTCGAGGGCTCGGGCATGACCCAGACGGGCTTGGGCCTGGGCACCCCCGGCTACATGGCTCCCGAGCAGATTCGGCAGGCCAAGGATGTCGACGCACGCGCCGACGTGTTTGCGCTGGGGGTCATCTTGTACGAGATGTTCTGCGGCGCCGTTCCGTTCCAAGGCGCCGACACGCTCGAGGTCATCCAAGCGGCGGCCAGCGGGGAGTATGTGCCCGCGGACCGGGCTCGTCCGGGAATCCCAGAGCACATTGACGCGGTCATTCGCGGCTGCCTGCAGCCCACCCGCGACCACCGCATCGCGGATTGCTCGGCCCTGGTCGAAGTGTTGGATGGCGCCGACTCGCCATCGGGCAGCGAAGACACATGGCTGTACTCGGACCTCGGGCCATCCGACGACACGGGCGAGCCGCCGGACATGGGTCCAGACACCTTCATTGCTCCGACCATGGGTGCCATGCCCATGACCCAGGACATCAAGTCGGACCCTGCCGCACCGCGGACGCTGGGCGATGCGCCTCCTCCTCCACCCCAAATGCCGTCGCCATCTCGACGCTGGCCGTTGGTGATCGGTGCGCTGGCCTCTGTGGCCACGCTCGGTGTGTGGGCCGCGCTGACGATGCAGCCGGCGCAGGTTCAGGTTCAGGTCAGCCCGCTCGATGGCGTGTCATCGGTGATTGTGCGGCCGTTCCGCGTCGATGGACCCGACAGCGATGTGTGGTTGGGCACGGGAATGTCGTCGGACATCACCTTTGCCCTTGCCGGTGAGGGCGGTCCGCGGGTTGTTTCCGGAACCGCACTCGATCGCTATGACACGCCGCCGACCCCCGAGCAGCTGGCCGGAGACCTTGGCGTGGACGCGGTCATCGAGGGCAGTGTGTCGATCACCGGGGACACGGTTCGGGCACAGGTTGCCGTGGTCTCGACGCGGGACTCGTCGGTGCTGTGGACCGCTGGCGAGACGGGACCGCTGCCGGTGGTGACGGGTCCGGCGGGCAGTCTGGCTCATGACTTGTTGGCCGCGTTCGGCTTGCAGGGGGCGGCGCCCGAACAGAGCGACGAGCGCAAGCTGGCCTGGCCCTTCTTTGTCAAGGGACGCGAGCTGGTCGAGGGCTACCATTTCCGGCGCTACGAAGAAGCTCAACAGGCGTTGAAGCGAGCGGTCGAGCTGGACCCGACCTTTGTCGATGCACGGGCCGAGCTGGCCCGAGTCACGCTGCAGCGAGGCTGGGATGGCAAGGATGAGACGGCGCTGGACCAAGCCGAAGCCGAGCTGCGCGAGGCGCTGGTCTATGAGCCTGGCAATCCACGGGCGCTGGGCATGCTGGGGCGCATCATGGTCCAGCGAGGCCAGCTGCTGCCGGCGTTTGAGGCGCTGAATCGGGCCGTGGCATCCAGTCCCGGTAGCCCCGATGCACACATCGATCGGTACGAGGCCGAGGCCCGTGCCGGCGCGATGGACCTGGCTCAAAAGGACCTCGACCTCGCCGAGAGCCTGGACCCCCACTACTTTCGCACCTACCTGAATCAGATCTGGCTTCAGATCTACAGGAACGACGAGGCCGGCTACGTGGCGGCCGTGAAGCGGGCCAAGGACAACGTCGGCGAGCACGAGCGGCTGGCACGGGCCGAGGGGCATCACGCGCGCTTGGCCGGCGACGATGAGGCCGCCCGAACCGTCATGGGGGCAACAACTGTGGCCGAGGTGCTGGACCTGATCGACCGCAACGTCTCGGCGC
>CAYYHT010000685.1:0-4456 GCA_964471355.1 uncultured Enterobacteriaceae bacterium | reverse complement strand
CCCCCGTCCGGATGGTTCCCCTGCTCAAGGAGAAGCTGCTCACCACGAACGGCACTGGCGCCTACGTGCTGATGCGGATCGGCCCGCAGCAGCTCTGGGGCATCGGCCCGCTGCTCGACGGCATCACCATCTACGGCATCCTGCGGGACAAGTCGGCGAACTTCGAGTACAAGGTCGTGGCCGAGTGGTCGAACGACGGCGAGACTTGGACGGCGTTCGGCGGCGACATCCTCGGCCCGACCACGGCGAACGGCCAGGTGGTCAGCGCCGAGTTCACCGCGGCGCTCGACTTCGGCCTCTACGTGCGGCTGATGGTCGGCGTGAAGCCGACGACGGGGACGGCCATCGAGACGGGTGTGCTGTCGCTGACGGCGCGCTTCCGGCTGAAGAGCTGATGTCTGCCATGCGAACTCCGTCCACCGACAATGCACTCGCCTACCTGGACATTATCAACACCGCATACGCGAGGGGCACCGCGCCAGCTTTCCTGGCCGTCGGTGTGGTCGAGAGCGCGCAGGTCAGCCCGGGACCTGGCACCCTCCTGGACGGAGGGGTCATCAGGACCAAGGGAGATTGTCCGCAGAGCGGGGAGTTCGATGAGACCTTTATCGTTCATACGTCGAGCTGGGACGGGCGCTGCCTGCGGACCACCGAGACCTGCACCAAGTACTGCAACCCCGCAACGGGCGCGGTGGTGGACATGGCTGGCGACTGCACGACCGCGGAGGAGTACGTCGAGAGCATCTACTGTGATCAGATGGGCGGCATCATGGACTTGGGTGGCTCAGGCAGCAACTCGGCCGGCGAGTGGGACATGGATATTCCATGGATCCCCGACGACTGAGCAAGCGCTTCCCCAACTTCAGACACGCGCGCCCTGGATCATGGTAGCCATACGGCAGCGCGGGAGCTGGACTTGGTCGTCGTCTACGTGATGTCTCTGGTGTGCCAAGGCGCTATCCCAGAGCCTGCGTCCCTGGCACCCGTCCCGAGCGCTGACACGTCGACCGATCAGCTCAGCGCCCCCGAGCACGCGCTGCCGCTGAACATTCTCGAGGCTGCCGACGCGCTGGCGGATCTCCTTGAGGGCCACTTCGCTGTTCGGCCCACCGTGCTCGCTGCTTCTGTGAGCGCTGCCGGCTCCGTCTTCGAGGGCACCTACTACTACAGCGGCCATCGTGAAGCTGATGAGGCACCGGTCGGGCACCCACTGACATCGTCAGGTCCACTTCGGATCGTGGACAACTGGCTGCTGACTCCTGTCTGGTCTTCCAGCGGGACCGTTGAGGTCTGGGTGCCTGGTTTCGAGCCAGCGCTCATCACGTGGTCCGATGCGCGCTTGGATGACCGAGTTGGAGTCCTGACGACGGTGACCCTGTCCGCCTTCATGGGAGCGGTCACAGGGCACACAATAAACTGCCGAGGAAAACCGGTCGAAGGCGTTCGCTTGGAGGGCTGTGGTGGCATCACCTCGACAAGTCGAGACGGCAGCTACTACCTTGAGCTTGGAGCCGCTGACGAGTGCGAGCTGGCGGTGCGCTGGACCTCTGGGGGGAGGACGTGCACCCACCGAGAGACGATTACGCCTCAACACGCGCGAACGCTCTCGACTGGCTTCAGCATTAGCGAGCGCGGGGCCTGCACATGCAGTTCGTCGCGATCCCGCATCGAGGTGCCATGGATGGCCGACGACTGACCTGGCCACGGGCCAGGGCTACTCCGGCGAACACGAGGCGGAGCACCCATCCCGAAGCCCCCGGGGTTGGGTTGCCGCCGAGTCGGTGACCCCGCTGGACGGGGCGAGGGGTAGAGCCACCGAGTTCGACGACGTAGACCGACCCTCAGCAGGGGTTGACGGAGCGGCGCTGGGCTCGGACTGGTACGTGACCCGCGACAGAGTCAGACCATCGCCCCGGCGTGCGAAGAGCTCGGGCTCGGCTTCGCTGACCAACCGCCAGGGAGGCGCTTCCCCGAACCGCAACTCATCACCCTGCGCGACCACCACGCCCTCGCCGGCGCCCACGAGCCTGCCGTTGACGTAGGTGCCGTATCGGCTGCCGAGGTCGCGCAGCTGCCAGCCACCCCGAGTCCAGCGGATGATCGCGTGCACCGAAGAGGTCGAGGCGCTGGCGAGTTGCAGTTCGCACCGCCGGCTCCTACCCACGAGGTTTCGGCTGGCAAGCCGAAGCTCGCGCCCTGTCACGTCCCTCACGATCCCCACCTCGCCCCTCCTCACGTGCAGCATAGATCAAGGATCAAGGAGCGCCGGGGGTGATCACCGACCGAGCTGAGCTTGGATTTCAAGCGATATCAGGCCATCGCGAACGACCGGATGCGGATCCACGGGATCTCCGTCGGTGATCAAAACGTCCCCTGGAAACTGGTATTTCAGGTGTCGGCGGGGAGTCTGAGGGGGCGCGGCGGTGATCGTCGCGCTCCAACAAAGCGAGAAGAAACAGGTCCTGCAAGCCCCCCGTCCGGATGGTTCCCCTGCTCAAGGAGAAGCTGCTCACCACGAACGGCACTGGCGCCTACGTGCTGATGCGGATCGGCCCGCAGCAGCTCTGGGGCATCGGCCCGCTGCTCGACGGCATCACCATCTACGGCATCCTGCGGGACAAGTCGGCGAACTTCGAGTACAAGGTCGTGGCCGAGTGGTCGAACGACGGCGAGACCTGGACGGCCTTCGGTGCGGACATCCTCGGCCCGACCTCGGCGAACGGCCAAGTGGTCAGCACGGAGTTCACTGTGGCGCTCGACTTCGGGCTCTACGTGCGGCTGATGGTCGGGGTGAAGCCAACGGCGGGCACGGCGATCGAAACGGGCGTGCTGTCGCTGACGGCGCGCTTCCGGCTGAAGAGCTGACGATGGCGGAATTCAACATCAATGAGGGCGTCCGTGCGTTGGACGCGATCAACCGCGGCTACATGGCTGCCCATGTGCCGGGGCTCGCAGACCTGTTCTCGGACACGGGAGTGGTGGCGTCCGCCAACAAGGTTGGCGAGCACGGCCAACTTCATCGCTTCGGTGACTGCCGCAAGCTGGCCGACGACTGGGCGGAGCACGACCGGCTGTCCGATGCGTACATGAAGATGTACGAGCGCTGTGTCGCAGAGTCCGGCGACAGTCTGGACCCGTGGTGCGCTACGCTCCTCATGTACGCTACCGAGCAGGGGATGCGTGCTGACGACGCCGAGGCGGTTTGGGAGGAGCGGTGTCAGTTCGGCAATCAGAACATCGGGGACGAGGGAAGCTGACGCATTCTCGTGTGTGGCTGCTGGCGCTCCCGCTTCTGCTGCTGGTCAGCCTGGCGCGCTTCCTCTGGCCCCAAGCCTCATCCCTCGCGACGCCCGCGGTGGATGAGGCAGCGCCCGCACAGAATCGGCGGGTCGACAGCCGAGCCAAGGCTGTGCGCAGCTCTCCCGAAGAGGCAGCGGCCGCCGAGTCCACGATGGATGAGCTGCGGGCTGAGGTCTGGACACTCCAGCATCCTGGCGCCGTGCTGTTCTGCGAGGTCGGTGAGTGGCTCGACGACGGCGCGGTGACGTTTGACGGTGCCGGCGATGGGCGCATGCACCTCGTCAGCGTTCAGGGCGGTGCGGCCATCTTGGATGTAGCGCCAGGTTCGAGTGGGTCCGGCAATCTTCTGCAGGAGGGGGTTGGAGCCGTGCGCGTTAGTTGGAAGAGTGCTCACGCGGCTATCGGCGAGTACCATGCGTGCGATGTCGAGTTTGTCGGGGAGGCAACGACAGTATTCGGCCTGGTGGTCGAGTCGTTCGGTCGTCCGGTCGACGCGCCAGCCGATGTGCTCGGCGGAGCGGAGCGGGTTGGGAAGTTCACATACGTGGCGGGCTGCGGGGGCGGAACCGAGTTGGCCCGCTCGGACGGGTCCTTTGTCATGGACATCGTTCCAGGAGAGCCATGCTCCATTTGGGTAGAGCGCGCCTGGGGATGGGAGCGCGTCACCGGCGATGAGGTTGTCCTCACGCCTCGGGCGGGCGAGCCGATCGAAGGTGTTCGGTTGGTCGCCCCCGCCTTTCCAGACACCAACGGGATCAAGGAGCGCAACATCACGACGATCGAGGAGTACGTCTCGCGTACGGAGGACGAGAAGTAGCGGTTTCTCGGCATCTCGTGCACACTCGCTGTAGCAACGCTCAGTGGTTCACCGGATGGTCAGTGATCCGGGGCGCACTCTCCCACTTGCAGGTTCCAAGAACTCTGACCGCCCGGCTTCCGGCCCGCAGCTACGGGCGTCCACCCCCAGCGACAGCCCTCGAGATACCGGGAAAGGCGGGATGGTCGTGGCAAGCGCACGACCATCCCGTGATCTTGGAGGCGGGATGGCAGCACGGCCAGGATGGCCGAAGGGAAGGAGAATCGGGCCCCGACGAGCGAAGAGCTCGGGCTCGGGCTCGGCTCCGCTGACCAACCGCCAGGGAAGCGCTTCCCCAAA
>CAYYHT010000684.1:0-4459 GCA_964471355.1 uncultured Enterobacteriaceae bacterium | reverse complement strand
CCGATACCGATACCGATACCGATACCGATACCGATACCGATACCGATACCGATACGATGGAGACGCCGACGGCGGACCAGTGTACGACCTTCTGTGCCGATTTCGCGTCCACCTGCGTCGATGCCGGTCCGGCACTGGCTGCTTGGACCACGTGCCAAACCGACTGTGAAGGCTGGGAGCTCGGCGCCACCGACTCAACCGGCGGAGCCAACTTCTACTGCCACAACTACCACCTCGGTGCCGCAGGCAGCGATGCGTCCACCCACTGCCCGCACGCCGCGGCGGATGGCGGCGGTGTTTGCTCGGAGTGATTGCAATCGTCGCTGTGCGATGACGAATCACCCGACGGCCCTCCTCGTGAGGGCCGTTTCGTTTTTTGGGCACGGCAAATCCAGTTACACGCCTGCCATGATCTCGGCCCTCTTTCTTGCAGCTAGCGCCATGGCCGGTGCGGTCGACGTGACACGCACCTTCCCTGCTGACCAGACGCTGGTCGTGACCGAAGAGGTCGTGCGCACCCAACACGTGGGACGCATCACCGACACCCGTCGCATCAAGAGCACGAGCGAGCTGTCGATCTACAGCGGCGGGCGCTACCGTAAGCACGACATCAGCTACCGCGTCTACTTGAGCAGCATCGCCATCGAAGTCGACAAGGGCGGCACCAAGCGCTCTTGGAGCAGCGACAGCAGCGCGCCTCCAGACCCCGAGCTCTGGAACCTCGCGCGCCGCCCCACGACATGGCAGGTGACTGTCGATCGCATCGGCGTCCCCACAGTCAGCTTTGACGAGCAGTCGCAAGGTGCGCGTCCCGACGACAACCACAACAGCGTATTCGAGGCACAGACGGCCTCCGACATTGCCTCGGACACCGAGGGTTGGCTGCGCGGGCTGCCCAGCGCCAAGGTCAAGACGACCAAGCCGCTTGTCCGCGAGGTGGATGCCCCCGCCGAGCTCGAGATCGACCAGCCCATCAAAGAGACCTGGACCTTTGTGCGGTGGGCCGACGAGCTGGCGATCTACAGCGTGCGTGCCGAACTGGCCCGCCCCGCCAGTCCCGGGGACCCCGTCCAGACCCTGTCGGGCAAGGGACAGGTCAGCTTCGACGCCGACACCGGTGTGGCCGTTGCCGAGGACATGGAGTGGTCCATGCGGGTCGCCACACTGCGCGAGCCCAAGCGAATCGTCGTGAAGCGAAGCCGTTCCACCGAGATCAAGGGTGCGGTGAACGCTACCGTGCCGTAGCCAGCGCCCGTTCCGCGCTGACGGCAGTGAAGCCCAGCCCCCACACATCGCGACCGTCCACATGCCCTCGCGCCGCAAAGATGGCCAGAGCACCACCATTCAGCCGGAAAATGGGATCGCCTTGGGCCGTCTGGGACACAGGGCGCTGGGTGGGCTGGAACAGCGCCCCCATGGGAGGCGGAAGCACACCGCTCGCCTGCGTGGTGATCAGCACGGCGGTCGCACCATCGCGGTCGCTAAACCCGACAACGCCGCGCGGACCCGACAGAAGACGGTTCGAGCGGTAGCCAGGGGGCGTCGACACCTTCGGATTCACAAGGCCTGTCGGCCAGCCGGGCACCTGTGCCGAGACCTCCTCAGGTCGGTAGCGGGCGGTGTACAGCAGCCGAGCGCGCTCATCGCGGCCGCGCAGCACCCGCGCATCACCAGAGGCATCGGCCTCGCCGCTGACCAGCAGGTACTCCATGCGGACCATTCGAGCATAGGCATCGCTGCGCACCACACGACCCAGGTTCGAGACCGACTGCGTCGACCACACCCGGCCGGCGTTGGCAACGAACATCAGCGCCGTGCCATCGACACGGTGCGAGCGCTGGAGGTGGTAGGCGTCTCGGGCCATGCGGTCGCGCTCGTCTGCGTCGAGCCAAGCGCCAAGACGCCGCTCCAAGATCGACCGGTCCGCCAGCACTTCGAGGTCGTAGTACTCAAGCAGCGCGAGCTGCCCAATCTCGGGCGCCAACTCGACCAAGGTCGCGACGGGGTAGACGGTCTCGTCGTGGGGATAGCCAGAGCGCTCGGAAGCAATCTTGGCAGCCTCGCGGTTGCCCACTAAGTCGGCTGTTCGCTGGTAGTGAATGGCGGCCTCGCGCCACGCAGGGTCAAGGTCGGAAGCCCGCTGGATGGCCACGAATGCCGCGCCCAGATGACCCGCTCCGTGGGCCATGTCGTGCACCATCACCCAGCGTGTGGCGTCCTCGGGGGACAGTCTGGCGGCGGCGAGGGCGTAGGTGAGCGCCTGATCCCAGCGGCCAATGCGTGTCATCACTCGAGCCGCCACTCGGTGAACCTCGGCGTCAAAGGGCGCCGCTTGAGTGGCCTCGGCAGCACTGGCCGCGACGACCTCGGGCTGCTCAAAGGCCAGAGCCAGCAGCTCGGCATGCAGCACATGGGCCAGCGGGTCATCGGAGTCCGACAGGATCGCGTCGATAAGCTGGCTGGCCTGGCCGGTTCGCCTGGCCAGCAGGAGCTGCTCGGCGTACGGAACCACCACCGCAGGGTCACCCGCCGGCGGCGTATCGGGCAGCTCCCGATGAAGTCGATTGGCCGTCTTGAGCAGCTTGAGCGGCTCTTTCCACGCCTTGAAGCCCTCGGCATCGCTTCGCCGGTCGGGCTGCGGCCCCTGCAGTCGCGCGACCATCACCAGCGCGAGCACTTTGATGCTGTTGTCGTTCGACTGCGACAAGCGGGTGGCGAGGCGCCATGCCTCTCGGCGCTTGCCCTGGGCCTCGAGCCCGGCCACAACATGCAGGCGCTCACGGTCGTCAAAGGCCTGTCGCCACAGTGCATGCCAGGGTCGGGTGTCGTCCTCGCGGGCGTAGCGCTGCAGTAGCTGCGCGACTTGGGACACGTCTGAGCGGTCGATGGCCCGAAGCAGCGCTCGCGACGCCTTCTTCTCATTGTTGACCGCCCACCAGAGCATGGCCTCGGTCAGGTGCTTCTCGACGATGGTCTCGGCGACGCTGCGCCGGACCGAACGCACCACTCGCCCGCTGGTCTCACCAAACAGCAGCAGCTCGGGTCCCAGCCGCGCCTCGTCACTCAGGAACTGTCGGACGCGCGCCTCGCGCTCGGGGGTCGTTCCGCGGTAGGGGCGCTCGACGGTGGTTGTGACCACGACGTTCTCGCCCTCGAGCCGGTGGCGGTGGCTCACGATGGCGTCGGTGTGGAAGTGTCTCTGGACAGGCAGCAGCGTCAGAGGGGACATCGAAGCGGGCGGGACCACGACGATGTCCTCGACCACGGTGATGTTCGGGGGCAACCAGCCGGCCAGGCCCGAAGCGGCAACCGCCAGCAGTTGGCCATGAAGCCCCTGCCCCATTCCCTGCAACGACCCCGTCTCGCGACCACTGATGTCGACCTGAAGGGACTCAGCGGGGTCATTCACGCCGATGCTGGTCGAGCGCAGCTCTTGAATCACCGGATGGCCCACGGCCACGATCTTGCCCAGGACCTGGGTTTGGCGACGCTCGGATGTGCCGGCCAAGCGCTGCCGCATCCATTCTTCGGCAAAGCCCGTCGCGGTAATGCGCGAGGCGAAGGTCGTGCTGCCATCGGACTCGACTGACAGCGTGGTGCGCACGTGAACCAGCCCATCGCCCAGCGGATTCGCCGCAAGCTCGCGGGGCAGATCCTTGGCTCGCCAGACCCAGCCGCCAAGCATCGAAGCGGGCAAATGAGGAATGGCCGCCAGCTCGGATGCGGGGTCAATCCACACCAGGTGGTTGCCTTGTCGAACCACCACAGCGGGCTCCATAGCCGCGGCGGAAGGAAAGCTGCTCGGAGGCTCATCGCGGTGGCGGTCGGGTCTAAACAGCGCAATCGACGGCTTGAAGCCCGCGTCCTTCAACGTCGCCATCAGCACCAAGGCCCGCTCGGCAGCCGTCCCTCCGGCATCATCGGCGATGATCTGCGGGACTTTGCGTGCGGTCGCGACGGTGCCCCTGCCGCCCTGCAGAGGGACCTTCTTGTACACCTTTGCGGCAATGCCAGCGATGTTGCCCGTGCCAAGATCTGTCGCGCCGAGGCGACGGCCCGCGGCGCGCTCGAGGGACCGGCCCAGCTCATCCCAGTTCTTCCAGGTCGACCACTCGACCCGCCGCGCTGGGGTCCCTGCCGGCCAGGAATAGGTGACTGACCGGCCGGATCTGCGGCTGAAAGCCGGGACAGCGGTGTCGTCTGCCCACACATGCAACGGCAGGTACGAAGGGGCTTGAATGGTGACCGACGCATTCTGGGTGTCGTGCACCGCGACCGTTTCGAACGCACCCTCGTAGGGTCCGCGACTCAGCCTCAGGGTCCGCTCGAACCGGTACACATCCCCAGCGACCGCGTCGTCAGGTATGACCAGGCGCCCCTGCTCGATGCGGGCTCTGTCCGAGGTGGCGTCAGACAACCAGCGAGGGGTCTGAATCTCGTCGTGGCGGCGTGGGTCGTC
>CAYYHT010000683.1:0-4461 GCA_964471355.1 uncultured Enterobacteriaceae bacterium | reverse complement strand
CGTTCAGGAAGCTGCGCCACCAGTCGCGGAAGTGGGCATTCCACTCGCTCATGCCGTAGCCGTCGGTGTCGGTCGAGTTGGGGTAGGCGCCGATCAGCGAGCCGTACCACCCGCCCGCGGTCCACGGTTCGGCAATCATGCGCACGTTGTATTCCTGCATGACCGGGTCGTGGATGATGTCGCCGAGCACCGATTCGTTGGGGTCGGCGTACCACTCGTTGTAGTTGAGGTCCTGCTCGCCCAAGATGCCGGCGAGGTCGAAGCGGAAGCCATCGACGTGCAGCTCTTCGACGTAGAAGCGCAGGGAGTCCATGATCAGCCGCTCCATGGGAGCGTTGTTGGGCCGGGTCTGATTGCCGACGCCCGTGTTGTTCCAGTAGGTCTGGTTGTCCTCGGTGTGGGCGTAGTACTCGTAGTTGTCCAGGCCGCGGAAGCTGTACAAGCCCACGACCTCTTTCGGGTCGAGATTGACCGCTTCGGCGCTGATGCCTGGGTCGAGGTCGATGTCGTCATAAAACAGCTTCTGCCGCCAGAAGCCGCCCTCGCCGGTGTGGTTGTAGACCACGTCGACGATGACCTCGATGTCATGCTGATGCAGCTCGTCGACCATCCACTTGAACTCGTCCATCACCTCTTCAGGTCGCTGATCGACGGTGAAGGCGGCTGAGTAGGAGACCTCGGGCGCAAAGAAATTGAGGTTATTGTAGCCCCAATAGCCGCCATCGAGCGGCTTCTCATGCACCGGCAGCAGCTCGACTGCGGTGATGCCGAGGTCCTGCAGATAGGCCGCCTTCTCGCCGATTCCGCGGAAGGTGCCGGGGTGGTCGACCCCGGATGCCGCGTTCATCGTGAAGCCCTTCGGATGCACCTCGTAGATGATGAGGTCGTCCCAGCCGTGGCCGGGCGCATCGGCGTCTCTGCGCATGGCCAGCCAGTCCGTTTCGTTCGCGGACCACTCGTAGGTGTCGGGCTCGAGCACGATGGACTTGGCGGCTGCCCCCCAGGTGCTCTCGGTGCGTCCCGGACCGGTGGCGGTGGAGCCCTTGGACCAGTCGTGGTCCCGGTGGACGGCCTGCGCATAGGGGTCGATGAGCAACTTGTTCGGATTGAAGCGGTTGCCCTGAGCGTCGACGTCGGCTTGGAAGCCGTCGATCTGACCGGGTACCCAGGCCTCGTCATAGGGCCAGTTCGGCCCCCAAGCGACGTAGCCATAGTGCTGGCCGTAGCCGATTCCCTCGACGTAGAGATTGAAGACGTCGCCCACGCGGCTCATCTCGAACTGCTGCACCGGACGCTCGGACTCGGGGTCGTCAAAGAGCAGCAGATCCACGCGCTCGGCGTTGTGGCTATAGACCGCGAAGTTCACGCCCTGGTCCACGATCGTCGGACCCATCAGGTCCAAGGCCTCGATGTCGGCGAAATCGAGGGAGGGAGCCTTGGCCTCGGTCTCGTACAGCTGGGCGTAGTCGTCCTTTGTACAGCCAGCGAGCAACAGGAGCAGGGGGAGGATCATGGGTTCAACCTAGCTGGACTCACAGCTGCCTCGCCAGATGCGGACGCATCATTGGACTGACGTCGTCGCTGCAGTCGCGTCCGGTGGCGCCTGACAACAGCGTGATGTCCAGCACGATGTGGTTTGTCGCCGTGTCCAGAATGGAGGGATTGCTGGTCCACACGGCGTGATTGTCGGATTCGGGCTCGGTCCCGCCAATCAGGGCCTGGCTGCGGTCGACGACCACGAGTGCCTTGTGCGACCACCCCGCCTTGGGCTCCCAGCTGGGAATGTCGGCACTCCACAGCGCAAAGCCGGCTGGCGGATCGTCCACCGGGCCCGGACTGTGAAGCACGCGGTGCAGATCGCGGTCCGCCACCGCCTCGATCGCCGGCTTGAGCAGCTGGACTTCGCGCTGCCACATCGACAGATAGATGCTGTGCCGCGCGCTGCGAATCATGGCGTCAATGCGGTCAATGACTTCGTCGTACCGGCTGACGGTCCAGACGGGTTCGGGACGCGACCGAACCGACAGGCGAGAAAGGCTCTCGGCCGCGCGTTCTGCACGCCCCCGAAAGGTGTTGCCCATGTGTTCGACAAATCGCGCCGCGTCTGTGGGCACGTAGCGAACCGGGTCCTTGCCTTGCGGGAACACAGCCCCCATCTCTTCGAGGCGATGCAGGATCTTGTAGATGGCCGAGCGCGGCACCCCCGAGATCGTTCCGACCTCGTAGCCCGTGGCCCCATCGGCCCCGGCGTTCTCGAGCAGCGAGACATAGGCTAGAGCCTCGTTGCGGTTCAGTCCCAGCTCGACGAGCAAGGAGACGGCATCGGCAGCGGCGGACATCGTTCCCTCCGTGGATCGGAGGACATCGTAACTCTGCCTTGAGTTACGCGTCAACAAAGCAGCCGAAACGGGCCTCGCTGGCTGCCGTTCGCAAATCTGTATGTGTGCTCCACCTCGGTGATCCGAAGAGGTGAGCATGGATATCAGAGCCCTTCGCGACTACGCGCTGATGATGTCAGACCACACCCGGATGCTGGCTTTCGAAGAAGCCATTGCCGCCACGTGTCGGGACGCCGTTGTCTGTGAAATCGGCGTGGGACTCGGGCCCTTGAGCCTTATGGCATTAAAAGCTGGAGCCAAGCGCGTATACGGTATCGAGCTCGATCCACGAGCCTTGCGCAAGGCCATGGAGCTGATCGCCCACAACGGCTTCGGCCCCAAGGTGTTCATCCCGTTCGTCGGTCTGTCGACCGAGGTGGAGCTTCCCGAGCGGGTCGACGTGGTGCTCAGCGAGACCCTGGACAGCATGGGCGTGGGTGAGAACACCGTCCACTACATGGCCGATGCACGACAACGCTTCCTCAAGCCCGGCGGGCACATGTTGCCCCTGTCGCTCGAGTGCTTCTTTGCCCTCGCGTCGCCGGCGTCGTTCAGCCGCATGCAGTCCGTGTGGACCGAGATGTCCGCCTACGGGCTCGACTACGGCCCCCTGGTTCGCAACGTCCGCGCGGTGAAACATACGTTGCCCATCGCGAATCGCGAGCTGGCCAGCGATTGGCAGGCCTGGCAGGCGATTGACTTCGCCACGACGCGCGGCCTGCCCGCCGTTCTGCCGATGGTCCTCGAAGCCACCCGTAGCGGCCGCATCGAGGGTCTGGCGAGTGCCTTTCGGGCCACGCTGTCCCCGGATGTGCACTTGAGCACCTTTCCGCAGGACGCCCCCACCCACTGGCAGCAGGGTTTCTCACCCTTCCCTTCCCATCCCATCGATGTGGTCGCGGGAGAACTGGTCTACATCGAGCTGCAGCCCCGAGCCCGACCCGATCCCTCACTTGGCTGGGAGATGATCGTCGCCCACGGGCCCCCGGAGCAGGTCGAGAAGTTCCTGCAGCAACGCCATCAGAACATGCGACACAAAGCCACCGGCTGACCAGTCGCCTCACCAGTCGAAGCGCTTGCCTATTTCGCCGCCCGCTCCATTGCATGTGCCACCGGGCGAGCGGTGCTGGTCATCGGCAACCCGTGCTTTGGCCGGATGGTGATCGACGGCAGCAACTCCAAGCGCTCGCCTTCTTTCAGCCGCAGCGAATACCGCCGCGCCAGCGTCGCCAGCAGCAAGATCGACTCCATCTCGGCGAAGCGTTTGCCGATGCACACCCGAGGCCCACCGCCGAATGGGAAGTAGGCGTACTTGGGACGCTTTCGGTCCGACAGCCACCGCTCGGGCCGGAACGTGTCGGGGTCGTCGAAGAACCGGGGGTCCCGATGCATGGCCCATTGGCTCAGGAAGATCTGGTCTCCCTGGAGCACGGCGTGGTCCCCCAGGGTCGTGTCCTGCAGCGCCTCGCGTCCAATGCCCCATACCGGCGGGTACAGGCGCATCGCTTCGGTGATCACGGCCTGGGTATAGGGCAGCGCCCGCATGTCGCTCATCAGCGGAGCACGGTCCCCAAGCACGGCATCGAGCTCGGCGTGAAGCGTCTCTTCTGCATCGGGGTTCTGGGCCAGCAGATAGAAGCTGAAGGTCAGACGCTGCGCCAAAGGCTTGTCGAGCACCAGGTGAACAAGAGTTGTGTTTCCTGCCACAAGAGGATTGATCCACTGGGATTTGCTCTGGAGAACTTTGACGCAGTTGGCAGGTGGAGGGATGAATACCGCTCAGGATTGAAGATTGATGCAAAGGGCAAACTGTTCGGCAAGGCCCGATTTGAGGATGTCGTTGGCTTGAAAGATGCAATCATCAACAATCCTGAGTGGTTTTTCAGGGGATTTTGCGAGCATATGCTTTCATATGCACTGGGCAGGGCCCTGGAAATATCTGATAAACCTGCGGTCGATAAAATTTTATCGGATGCGTTGGCGACACGTGGTCGGTTTTCAGCTATTATTCACTCAGTGGCATCCAGTTACCCTTTTCTTCACAAGGCACCGGAAACAGAAAAATAGTAAATATGATTTGTCG
>CAYYHT010000682.1:0-4466 GCA_964471355.1 uncultured Enterobacteriaceae bacterium | reverse complement strand
CCCGAGAACCATGTGGGCGACAGCTCCGACTGTGACGACACGAGCGACTCGGTGCATCCTGGCGCCGACGAGGTCTGCAACACCGCCGACGACAACTGCAACGACGTGGTGGACGAGTCTGCGACTGACGCGGTCACTTACTACGCCGACATCGATGGCGACGGGGAGGGCGGAACCGATGGCATCAGCCTCGATGCCTGCGCCGCACCGGCGGGCTTTGTCGCGAACGCCGATGACTGCAACGACCTGTGGGATGCGCAGAACAGTGGCACTGTCTGGTACGAGGACTTCGACGCGGACGGCTACGGCGACCCCACCGTGGCGCTGACCCAGTGTGCCGAGCCGACGGGCTACGTCATGGACGACACCGACTGCGACGACGTAGATGCGGATATCAATCCACAGACCTGGTGGTTCGACGACTTCGACGGCGACTCCTATGGCGACCCCGACCTCGACTTCGCGCAGCAGAGCTGTCTGCAGCCCAGTGGCTACGTGGCCAACTGGGATGACTGCAACGACCTTGAAGCCGCTGCCAACTGGGCCGAGCCCGAAGTCTGCGACGGCATCGACAACGACTGTGACGGCGTGACCGACCCGCCGATGGTGTACGAGGAGTTCCTGACTCCGCCGACCGCGTGGTCGATCAACGGCGACGCGTACCACCAAGTGGACCCGTGGAGCGGCAGCGGCTGGTTGACCTTGACCGACGCCGCAGCGGATCAAGCGGGCAGCTTCTTCTACGACACTCCCGTGTCGTCGTCGGCGTTCTACACCGCCTTTGCATTCGACATCAGCGGCGGGTCCGAGGCCGACGGCATGACCTTTGCGATTCTCAATGGGACCGACTCAAGTGTCGTCGGCAACGGCGGCGGTGGACTGGGGTGTGAAGGCCTCGATGCCGTCTGCATCGGCATCGATACACTGTCGAACGATCGGCTGCGGATGTTCCACGGCTCGGATGCCGCCACTGCCATCGAGGACGTGGACCTGGGCAAGATCTGGAACGCAGGCCCACACCGAATGGATGTGGTCTGGGACGACGGCGACTACCAAATCTTCTTCAACTCGCAGCTCGTTGCCGAAGGGGTCTGGGATCAGAGCACCTACCCGCTCGACAGCGAGGTGTACCTCGGCTTCACGGCGGGTACCGGAACCCAGGACCAGTCCCACGCCCTCGCTGTCGCCTACTTGGCCTGCGACGGCTCTGGAATCGACGAAGATGAGGACGGGTACGGGCTGCCGGACGATTGTGATGACAACAACCCGGTCGTGACACCAGATGCCTTCGACACCCTCGGAGACGGCGTCGACCTCAACTGCGACGGTGCCGATGGCATGGATGCCGATGGTGACGGCTGGGCCAACGCGACCAGCGGCGGCATCGACTGCGACGACAGCGACCCGAGCAGCTTCCCCGGTGACGGCGTCTGCCCGCTGTTCGAGAGCTGCTTGGACCTGCTCACGGACGACCCGTCATTGACCGATGGCTTCTACACGGTCTTCCCCGGCGGCGTTCCCCTCAGCACCTACTGCAACATGTCTGGCGGCGGCTGGACCGCGGTGGACTCCGAGGACCCGGACGACGGCATTGACACCGCTTGGAGCAACACACAGAGCACCAGCTGTGGCCAGTGGGGCACCATCATGGGCGGCTATGGCTTGTGGGGCAACAACGTCCCTTGGGTGCAAAAGACGGTCGACCTGTCGGGCATTCCTCACACAGAAGTGAACGCCGAGGCCGAGTTCATCAAGATCGACTCGTGGGACAACCACCAGTTCTACGTGAACATCGACGGCAGCCGTGTGTGGACCAGCGCCAACATCTTGTACACCGAGGGCACGCAGCAGTGCGGAAGCGGCAGCGCCAGCTGGAACGAAGAGGCCTACGTCGGTGGCGGTGCGCTCGCCCACACGGCTGACAGCGTCGTCGTGCGCTTTGGCTCGACCATCGATCAGGGTGCGACCGACGAGTCCTGGGGCATCAACGAGTCCGTTGTCTGGGTCCGCTAGACCCAGACAGGTCGTCGGCTAGGCGATTGTGACTTCCTGGCAGCGGTACACATCTTGGACGGCGTTCAAGATGCGTACGCCTTCAGTCATGGGCTTCTGGAATGCTTTGCGTCCCAAAATGAGGCCCATGCCGCCAGCGCGCTTGTTGATGACAGCGGTGCGCACGGCCTGCTGAAGGTCGTTGTCACCGCTCGCGCCACCGCTGTTGATCAGGCCAATGCGACCCATGTAGCTGTTGACCACTTGGTAGCGGCACAGGTCGATGGGGTGGTCGGTGGTCAGCTGGTCATAGACGCCGGGGTGGGTCTTGCCCCACTTGCCAAGCTCGGGGTCGATGTAGCCGCCGTTGCTGGTGGGCATCTTCTGCTTGACGATGTCGGCGCCAACTGTCGCGCCCAAGTGAAGGGCCTGGCTGGTCAGGTCCGAGCTGGCCTGGTGGTCTGCGGTCTTGGTCTTGAACTCGGAGTTGCGCACGTAGCACCAGAGCACCGTGTACATGCCCAGCTCGTGAGCCTCTTGGAACATGTTGGAGATTTCCTGCAGCTGGCGACGGGAGCCTTCGCTGCCCCAGTAGACAGTCGCTCCCACGCCGACACAGCCCTGGTCGAATGCCTGGGCGACGGAGCCGAACGGGATTTGGTCCCACTGGTTCGGGTACGACAGCAGCTCGTTGTGGTTGAGCTTGGCGATGAACGGAATCTTGTGGGCATAGCGGCGCGCCAGAATGCCCAGCACGCCAAACGTGGTGGCGACTGCGTTGCAGCCTCCCTCAATGGCGAGCTCGAGAATGCCTTCTGGATCGAACATGCGTGGGTTGGGCGCAAAGGACGCGCCGGCGCTGTGCTCGATTCCCTGGTCGACGGGCAGGATGGAAAGGTAGCCAGTGCCTCCGAGTCGACCTGTGTTCAATGTTCGCTGCAGGTTCGACAGCACGGCCGGTTTCCGGTCAGACGGCACAAAGATGCGGTCGACGAAATCGGGTCCGGGGGTGTGCAGCTGTTCACGCGGAACCGTGGAGCTACGGTGTTCCAGCAGGTATGGGGCTTCGTCACCGAGCAGGTCGGCAATTGCAGAGATGTCCATGGGGTTCTCCCTGGGGTGGCGGCGCCCATATCCCACTGGTAGTGTGTGCCAACCTATGTGGAGACGCGTTTGACTCTTCTCCTGGCCCCTGACCGCCGCAGACAAGCCAGCCGCCCATGCCGCCCCACCCTGTCGGGTGTGGCATTGACTACAGCATTGTGCCTGTTTGGATTTCAGGCATCTGCCCAGGACATCGTCTTCAATGCGCTCGTTCAGGGTGGCGTATCGGTCGACGGCTCTGGCGTCAGTACGGCCTATGACGGCAGCTCGTCCTTCATCGGCGGCGACGATCTCATCGTCGACATTCCGCCTGGGGCCACCATTGACAAGCTCTACCTGATTGTCGTCTCGAAGTGGGGTGGCTTCGGAACCATCAACGTCGAAGACGTGATCGAAGTGGCAGGTGAGCCGCTGACCAAGGCTGCTCCCCCTACAGTCGTCAAGACTGAATACGAAATTTTCGAGCTCGATCCTGCGACTTTCGGAATCGAGAGCTCCGGCTCCTATGCCTATGCCGAGAATGGAATGGCCGAGGACGCCAAGAATTCAGGTCCCGGTGTGTCCGGCGCAACCCTGGTCGCTGTGTACAGCGACTCCAGCCGGACTGGACGACGCCACATCGTCGTCGGTGCCCACAAGGGTACGGATCTCACCATCTCTCTGCCCGGCCTGCCGACCGATGGCACGACCAACGAGTTGGTTGTCGCTCTGGGCGTGAACTGGGAATGCTCGGGCGAGCAAAACAGCACCATCCGCGTGGCCGGCTCTACAATCACGACGACCGCTGGCGGGCGTGACGACGGCGCCGACAACACGAGTCTCGATTGCGGCACCCAGGACTACAACTCCCTGTACACGCAGGGCTCGTTCGGCTTCGGCAGCAACGACACCTGGAAGGGGACGGACGGCGACTGCCTGTCGACGACCTACGATGTGGACACGAGTGGTTCCCCCTTGGCCCAGTGCAGCAATGGACTGCCTAGCGGAGGCGCTGCCAACAACTCCCGTCTTGACGACGAGGTCTACCAAATCGCCTACTCCGAGGCGGGCGGTAGCCTCTCCATCGAGATCAACGGCGATGGCGACCAGGATCTGTCGGCCTTTGTTGTGGCCATCGAGATGGACAGCGACAACGACAACATCCGCGACGCTGAAGACAACTGCCCGGACCTGTCCAACCCGACCGGACAATCCGACGACTTTGATGGCGACGGCGAGGGCGATGCCTGCGACGACGACGCCGACAACGATGGCTTCGACAACGTGCTCGACTGCAACGACCTCGACCCGACGGTCAAGCCTGGCGCGACCGAGGTGTACTACGACGGTGTCGATCAAAACTGTGACGGTGTCTCGGACAACGACGCCGA
>CAYYHT010000681.1:0-4469 GCA_964471355.1 uncultured Enterobacteriaceae bacterium | reverse complement strand
TCGCGGACCCAGTTCTTGCCGAACTCGACCGCGCCTTCGAGCAGGATGAGCTGGTTGTTCTCGATCAGCTTCACGCGAGGAACCCGCACAAAGGCCGTCACCTCGTTGACTCTGTTCGGTTCGATGGTCACGGGCAGGCGCAGTGGAGCCGCCCCCTCACTGCGAATCAGGAACACATGCGAGCCGGCCACCACCTGTCCGGTGACATGACCCTTGGGCACTGGAATGCCAGCACCACGCTCGACTTCCCAGGTCGCGTCGATCTCGAGCCCCTCGGGAGAGAAGACGGTCAGCTCGACCGTGCCCATCTCGTCCACGCTCTCGATGACGTATTCCTTCTCCATTTCGCGCGTCTTTCGCACGATCAGGTCTTCGTGAACCGGCCACCATCCCTGGGCTGCAGCATCGACCTGATACAGGCCGGGGTGCAGCTCCAAGATGACCTCGGAGCCGGTGCGCTCGGATTCGAAGTCCGACTCCTTTTGGCTGACAAACATGGTGGAGCCGGGGACTAGGTACCCCTCCTCGTCGATGATGCGCAGCGAGACCTTGGTCTTGGGGTCCGGACAGCCGTCTTCGTCGGCGAAGCCATCCGTGTCTTCTGGCGCATCTGGGCAGTCGTCCACCGCATCGGTGATGCCATCGGCGTCGTTGTCTTCGTCTGGACAGCCATCGATGTCTTCAAAGCCATCCATGTCCTCGGCGTCCAGCGGACACGCGTCGAACTTGTCTTCGAGGCCATCGAGGTCGGTGTCCCTGACGACGGCGGGCTGGTAGGTGACCATCGCCACCCCGCGCCCAGCCGGGGCTCCAATACCAGGGCTGATGCCCGTGCCGGCACCGACTCGCACGGCGATTTCTTCAGTGGCTGCGTACCAGAACCCAAGCATCGCCTCGGCTGGGTAGCCCGAGGTGCCTGCCGATTTGGTCGAGGCCTGTGCCGCCAGATCGAGGGACACCCCATAGGCATCGTCGTAGTTGTAGCCGGCACCCACTCGCGCAAAGGCCTGGTCGCCGATGTTCTGGGTGAAGCCCAAATCAGTGTCGGGAACCGTGCGGTAGCCCGCATTGAAGCCCAAGACGACACCGTCGCTTGGTCGCACTTCGCCGATGACACTGAGCGCGCCACTGACGCCTCCGTGGCCGAGCGGCAGGTCCAAGGTCAGGGTCGGTACGGTCGTGCGTGCTGCAACCGCGAGGCCAAAGCCGTCTTCGGGGTCCATGACGTTGAATCGCACATCGAGGGCGACGTCACCAAGACCTGCTCCGCCGGAGCCGATGTCGCTTGTCGACACCAAATAGACGGGCAAATCCGCAGCGATTCGGAAGGCGCCAGCGTTGTAGCCGACGATGGCGTTGGTTCCGACCACATCTCCGACGATGGTCGTTCGGACGCCGTTGGCGGTCTCGAACACGAGTGGGCTGGACATGTAGCCAGTGGCCAGGCGCGCGATGGGGAAGTTCCCCTCGGAGGTGCCCGCCTCGTCGGTCCACAGCAACGCGCGAGCGTCCACCGGGGCTCGGTATAGTTGTGTGTTCAACGAAGGGACCGCGACGTCCTGGGCGAACACAATCCCAAGGAGAAGGCAGATCATTGCCGGCACGGTAGCATGGGATTTGCGGTTTATCTGGTTCCGGTCCGCCGCTCATGGCGGAGTGTTCATCCCGGCGGCGGAATCGGCGGCTTTGGCGGCGGGGGCAACGGCTTGCCCTCCGAATGCGGAGGCGGCGGGTTGGTGGTCCTCGGAGTGGCGGGCTGCGACTGCCCGGGACAGGTCACCCGGCTGGGCGGTGGAGGCGGGTTGCCGTTGTGGTAGCAGATGCACTCGTTTCCGGCGTCATTGGTATGAAGCGTGTCGGCACCCGTGCAGTAGCCCCACTCGATCTGCATCATGTCGTCTGAGCACTGCACGACCTGTCGGGGACCCGTCATGCCCGGAGGACGCATCTCGCCGTCGTCGACAAACACATGGCAGCCGCCGTCCGACGATGCGTGGATGGTGCCGTGGGACTCATCTCTTTCGTTGAGGGACTTCGGGAACTGCGAGGTGTCGATGGCTCTGTCGTCTGGTGCCATGGTCGGCGGCGCCGCACGCTTGACGAACTCCTGCTTGGGTTCTGGCGGGTTGGTGTACATGAAATCGTCGTCTTTCTTGCCGGCACAGCTCGCCAATCCACAGATGGTCAATGCGCTGATGGCGATTCGAACCGTGCGTTTCATGAATATCCCCAAGCGCATTACCCCATGAAACTGCACTTCCGCACAATCTTGACTCAGAAGTACAGATTCGGTTAGCCGGCACCCATGCGCATGTCTTCCGTCGAAGAATATGGGCTGCGCTGCCTGTTGGCCGTCGCCCGCCACACGGACACCGAGTCCGGTCCACTCCCGATCCAGACCATCGCGTCGAACGAGGGGCTGTCGCCGGAGTACGTCGCCAAGCTGATGCGCATCCTGCGCGAGGCCGAGCTCGTGACCAGCACCCGAGGTGCCGCGGGCGGGTACTTGCTTGCCCGCGCCAGCCACGAGATCACCATCCTGCAGGCGATCGAGGCACTCGATGGGGCACTCATTCCCGACGACTGGTGTGACAAGCACACAGGCAAGCTCGACAGCTGCGTGCACACCGAAAACTGCACCATCGCGGGTCTGTGGCGCTATTTGTCCAGCTTGCTAGGCGCGGCCATGGGCCAGATCACCTTGGCCGACCTGACCAGCGGCCGCATCGCCATGATGAATCGCCTGCATCCCGCCGAGGCCACCCCATGAGCATCAGCGAGAACCCAGAGGTCGAACAGCAGCTCGACCGCGAGTACGAAGCCGGCTTCGTCACCAAGATCGAGACCGATGTCGAGCCGCCCGGGCTCGACGAAGGGGTCATCCGCCGCATCAGTGCGCGCAAAGAAGAACCCGAGTGGATGCTCGAGTGGCGCTTGGCCGCATTCGAGAAGTGGAAAAAGATGGTCGAGCCCGAGTGGGCCTACGTCGACTACAAGAAGGTCGACTACCAGGCCATCAGCTACTTCGCCGCACCCAAGGGACCCAAGTACGAGTCCATCGACGATGTGCCCCAAGAGATCTTGGACACCTTCGACAAGCTCGGCGTGCCACTTGGCGAGCGCAATGCCCTGCTTGGCGTCAAGGTCGCGGTCGACGCGGTGTTCGACTCGGTCTCGGTGTCGACCAGCTACCGCGAAGAGCTGAAGAAGAAGGGAGTCATCTTCCTTTCGATCAGCGAAGCCATCATCGAGTACCCCGACCTGGTGCGCAAGTACATGGGCTCGGTGGTGCCGGTCACCGACAACTTCTTTGCGGCGCTCAACTGCGCGGTCTTCACCGACGGCACCTTTGTGTACATCCCCAAGGGTGTGCGCTGCCCGATGGAGCTGTCGACCTACTTCCGCATCAACGAAGCCAACACCGGCCAGTTCGAGCGAACGCTGATTGTCGCCGACGAAGGCAGCTACGTCAGCTACCTCGAGGGCTGCACGGCCCCCATGCGCGACGAAAACCAGCTGCATGCTGCGGTGGTCGAGCTGGTCGCCCTCGATGACGCTCAGATCAAGTACTCGACCGTACAGAATTGGTACCCGGGCGATGAAGACGGAGTGGGCGGCATCTACAACTTCGTCACCAAGCGCGGCATCGCTCACCACCGCGCCAAGATCAGCTGGACCCAGGTCGAGACGGGCTCTGCAGTCACCTGGAAGTACCCCAGCTGCATCCTCAAGGGCGACGACTCCGTGGGCGAGTTCTATTCGGTCGCCGTCACCAATCGCCGGCAACAGGCCGACACCGGAACCAAGATGATTCACTTGGGGCGCAACAGCCGCTCCACCATCATCAGCAAGGGCATCTCGGCCGGCCGCTCGGACAATGTCTACCGGGGCCAAGTGCGCATCGGCAAGAAGGCAGCTGGCGCTCGCAACTACACGCAGTGCGACTCCCTGCTCATCGGCAAGGAGTGCGGCGCCCACACCTTCCCGTACATCGACGTGGCCAACTCCACAGCCACCGTCGAGCACGAGGCCTCCACCAGCAAGATCAGCGACACACAGCTGTTCTACTGCCGCCAGCGAGGTCTGTCCGAAGAGGACGCCGTCGCTCTCATCGTCAACGGTTTCTGCAAAGACGTCCTCCGCAAGCTGCCCATGGAGTTTGCGGTCGAGGCCCAGAAGCTGCTCAACGTCACTCTCGAAGGAGCGGTCGGCTGATGCTGCGCATCTCGAACCTGCACGCCAGCGTCGATGGAACCCCCATCCTCAAAGGCATCAACCTCACCGTCAACAAGGGCGAAGTCGTCGCGATCATGGGCCCAAATGGCTCGGGCAAGTCGACGCTGTCCAAGGTCATCGCCGGCCACTCGGACTACGAAGTGACCGACGGAACCGTCGAATGGGACGGTATCAATCTCGCCGAGCTCAATCCCGAAGAGCGCGCCCATGCCGGCCTGTTCTTGGCGTTTCAG
>CAYYHT010000680.1:0-4473 GCA_964471355.1 uncultured Enterobacteriaceae bacterium | reverse complement strand
TATGCCACAGCAAACCCTGTCCTGCGCCTGTTCGCGTGGACAGGCGCTCCGCTCGCCGTATGTGCGGCGGCCATCGCCAACTCCCCTCGCCTGGGCACGATCGTCACCGCTGTGTGGTGTGCGAGCGCCAACGGCTACCTGCTGTTCAGCAAGGTCAAGGCCTCGGCCGGACCCGCCATCTGCGACGCAAACGAGATCGTCAACTGCAGCGCCGTCAACGCGTCCGAGTACTCGATGCTCCTGGGACTGCCAGTGACGCTGCTGGGCGTTGCGTTCTACGTCGGCCTGGCCGGTGCCGCGGCAATGCCCGCTGACAAGGCGCCTCGTCTGCATCAGATCAACGGCTTGATGATGATACCGGCGCTCGGATTCTCGGCATACCTCGCCAACGCAAGCGCCGAGCTTCAGCTGGTCTGCCCGTTCTGCATCTCGATCTATGCGGGCAATCTGTTGCTGTTCTGGGCGGCACTGAAGGGAATGAAAGAGGCCGGCAGCACCCTGTTCGGCGACATGGGCACTGTCTTGACCAGCCAGTCCTTCATGATCGTCAGCGGCATCTATGTGCTTGGCGTGGCTGTGGGCGCAGGCGCCATCCCCGAGGGCAAGAAGACACCGGCCGCTCCCATCAGCACCGCCAAAGATCCCGCCGCCGCCGTCAAGGGCCTGTACATGTCCACAAAGAACGGCATGGACGTGCCCCTTGATGGACTCGAGCCGGTCTATGGCCCGCCAGACGCGCCGTACCAGATCGTCGAGTTTGCGGACTTCCGCTGCGGCCACTGCGCCCATGCGTTCCCCGAGCTGCACGACCTGGTCAAGAACAGCTCCGACGTAAACATCAAGTTCAAGAACTACCCGCTCGCCGGCCAGTGCAACCCGGGACTCGAATCCCGCGAGGGTGGCGATGGCGTGTGCATTGCCGCTGCAGGGGCGGAGTGCGCTGGACGACAGGACCAGTTCTGGCCGTTCGCCGAGCAGGTCTTCTTCAATCAAAATGGTCTCGCATTTAGCTACCAAGACTTCGAGACGGTCGCGACCGTGATCGGCCTCGATGTTCAGGCTTGGCATGAGTGCATGCAGACCGGTGATCCAATGAAGCCCGTCGTCAATGACGCCATCGCCGGTGGCGTGCTTGAGATTCGTGGCACCCCCGCTCTGTTCTTGAAGGGCACCCACGGCGACAAATGGGTCCAGGTCCTGCACACACCGGGCGACCTCATGCGGCTGATCGAGGCACATCGCGACGGCGTCAGCATGCCGGCCCCGCCCCCTCACTCGGGCATGTAGTGTCGGACGCGGACTGGACCGAGCTCCAAGTCGTCATCGCGCGCTCTGAGCTCGACAAGACAAATGCCCGGCTATTCGAGCTGGGATGTTCGGGGGTACAGGAAGACTTCGTGCCCGGCGAGACGCCCCCACCGCGCCAGCCCTGGGACACCGGGCCCGACGCCCCCCTCCCCCAGCGTGCGCTCGTGAAGGCGTGGTTTCAGCAACCCGACCGCGCCGCAATCGAGGCGGCCATAGGCGGCGAAGTGCGCTGGAGTAGCGTCCCGGACACAGACTGGGATGCGTTGTGGAAGGCAAGCTTCGCGCCGATTGTCATCAGTGAACGGCTTGTCGTGGCCCCCCCTTGGGACGCTCCCGAAGGAGCGCTGCTGATTGAGCCCGGACAGGGGTTTGGCAGCGGACAGCACGCAAGCACAAAGGGCGCGCTGCAGTTCCTGGACAGGCTCGCCGACACCGTCGAGACCGTTCTGGACATCGGGTGCGGCAGCGGAGTGCTCGCCCTCGCCGCCGCAAAGTTGGGATGCCAGGCCGAGGGGATCGACATCGAGCAGGCAGCAATCCGTGACGCACATGCCCAAGCGGTGCGCAACGGCATTGAGGGAGTGCGATTCTCAACGACTCCGGTCTCGGCGCTGAGATCATCCGCAGACCTCGTACTGGCCAACCTCTTTGCTGAAGCACTCGTGGGCATGGCCAATGACCTTGTGCGCCTGACTGGCAAGCACTTGGTGCTGGCAGGAGTCCTCGTCGAACGAGAGCAGCTCGTGCGAGACGTCCTCGACCCACACCTGAGTCTGACCGAACGAGTGGTGGACGGGGAATGGGTTGCGATGCACTACGAGGTGCGCCCGTGAGGCGGTTCTTGGTGCCCGTCCTGGCGCAGGTCGGCGACATCATCGAGCTGGATGCGGGGCGCTCACACCACCTACTGAACGTGTTGCGCATCAAGCCTGGAACCCTGGTGATGCTGTACGACGGCCAGGGCAGCGAGGCAGAGGCACGAGTCGCCGAGCCCAAGGAGGGTGCTGCGCTGCTCGAACAAACCGAGAGCGCGCGGCAGCCCAAGCCAGAGCCGGCACTGCACCTGCTGATTGGCGTGCCCAAGAAGGCCGCCATGGACCTAGCCGTGCGCATGGCCACAGAGCTTGGCGTCTCAGATATCCACCCGGTGGTGTGCAAGCGCACGGTGGCAAAGGGCGACCACGCCGCCCGCTGGAGCCGGATTGCGGCCGCGGCGGCTCAACAGTGTGGGCGGCCCGACCTGCCAGTCATCCACCCTCTGTCTGGCCTTGATGCGGCACTCCAGCGGCTGCCGGCAGGCATCAGCGGCCGAGTCGGCGTGCCCGGAGCGGTGGCGGCGCCCGCAGTGGATGGTCCGGCGGCAGTGCACGTTGGCCCTGAAGGCGGACTCACCGACCTCGAGCTCGAGCGAGCAAGCCAAGCCGGCTTCGTTGCGGTGGGCGTCGCTCGTTGGGTGCTTCGCGCAGATACGGCGGTGGCGGCGATGCTGACCGCCACACGGTCGCCGAACTAGAGCAGGTGACCCGACTTCTCTTTCTTGGTCCTCAGGTAGAACTCGTTGAACGGGTTCGGTGCGATCTGCAGGGGAATGCGCCCCTCGACGTCAATGCCGAACTCGCAGAGCCCTTCCCACTTCTTGGGGTTGTTCGTCAGCAGCCTGACCGACTCGATGCCAAGCTCTTCAATCATCTGCGCGGCCACATCGTAGCGGCGCAGGTCGTCTTCGAACCCCAGGGCGCGGTTGGCCTGGACGGTATCGAGGCCCGCATCTTGTAGGGCATAAGCCCGAATCTTGTTGGCGAGTCCGATGCCTCGGCCCTCTTGGCGCAGGTATAACACAGCGCCGAACTCGACGCCACCGATGTACTCGAGAGCGGCCTCGAGCTGGTCGCGGCAGTCGCACTTGAGGCTGCCCATGACGTCACCGGTGAAGCACTCGGAGTGCACCCGCAGTGGTACGCCCTTGCGCCCGCGCACGTCGCCCTTGATGACGGCACCGTATTCTTTGCCATCAGCCGCTTCGAACGCGACAACGGTGAACTCGCCGTACCGAGAGGGGAGGTTTGCCTCGGCCGCAATCCGAATCAGCCGTCCTTCACCGAGCTCGGCTGTAGGAAATTGCACCACGCTTTCCATCGTCCCTCCGCGCCAACATCGTAATCACGGCGTTCGGACCGTCTATGTAACCCCAAAAGACGAATGCCCGCGGAACTTGCGTTCCACGGGCATTTCACTCACTCGTTCCGCATGCGGAACGACCCGTTGATCAATCCGGGTTCAGGGCGTTCTTGAGGCCCTTGCCGGCCCGGAAGACCGGAATCTTGCGCGCGGGAACGTGCATGACTTGTCCGTTCTTGGGGTTGTGCCCCTTGAACTCACGACGCTTGGACACCGTGAAGGTGCCGAAGTCCGAGATGGTGACCTTCTCGTCTCGGACGAGGGCCTCCTGGATAGCCTCGGTGAGGATGTTGATGTAAGTCGCGGCGCGAACCTTCGGGATTCCGCCTCGCGATGCCAGTACTTCGGTCAGATCTGCTTTGTTCATAAAAGCCTCCTGTTGAACAAGTTCAATTTAGTCCAAATAGTGAAAACTGTCCAGATTCTTGCAGGAACAAGAACGGAGTTTCATCCGACTTGGCCATCACAGCGGTTCCGCGAGGAAGAGAAAATTGGATCACCAACTTCGCCGCTCTGACGCCCACTATTTAGAGCCTGCCCCCCCGCGTTGGCAAGGGGGTGCAGCGATATTCTTCACCATGTCCGCTGTGCAAGGGCTTCTAAAGGTGAAAATACTGCTAGTTGGACGCGCGAATGCCGAATACGCGGGGACCGTCAGCGGCGCAAAATCACCATCGACCGCGTATGCGCAGGACTTTCGGGAGAACCCTCAGCCGTACAGGAAGGGCGCCGGGCTGTTCCCCGTCCAGGTCCAGCAAGACCGGAGAGGACGACGCAGAGGTCGCCGAAATGTCGATGATCGGCTCGGCAACGACGCCTCGGACATCACCCATGGTGCCCGTGAACAGACGCGGTGAGCTGACCACGCGCCGGACGAGGGACAGGTTGGGCACGATCGTCATGTCGAGCAAGCCGTCTTGCATTGAGCCACCGCGACCGACCCACATGCCGCCGCCGCAGTACGCCCCATTGCCGACAAACACACTG
>CAYYHT010000679.1:0-4481 GCA_964471355.1 uncultured Enterobacteriaceae bacterium | reverse complement strand
GCGCTGGCGGCTCTGGCGGCCATCGAGCGCAGTCTGACGCTGCACCGTGGCACCGGTCGCCGTCGAGCCGAGGGCCGCAGCCTGGCCAACTTGGGCACAGTGCACTGGGCCGCGGGCCGTGCCGATGAGGGCCGGGCGGCCTATCGAGCCTCCTCCGCCGTCGCCCTGGCGGTTGGCGATCCCGTGGTGTTGGTCATGGTGAGTGCCTACCTCGGTGCCCTCGAGGCCGACGTGGGCCACCTCGAGGAGGCTGAGCGCGCCTTGGCATCGGCCGAGCGATTCCTGCAACAGGTGCGGGTCACGCCGTTGATCGAGGTGGTGAGCCTGTGCCGCGGGCACCTTCAGGTCGCGGCAGGAGACCGCGACGGGGCCGTGGCTTGCATCGAAGCCACCGACGGTGCGGTGGCTCATCAAGCGGTCCGGTTTGGTCGCCAGATGCTCACGCGTGTGCTCTAGCCGGCGCCAGATTTCACCTAGTCGACGTACATGACCGACAACCATCCACTGCAGCACAGGGTGTCGCGGGAGGCCGCGGTGCTCCAATCGGTCAGGTCTGTCCAGCTCCATCCGCCATCGGTGCTGCGAATGACGTTGCCCTTGACCGAGATGCCGAACAGCGTGTCGCCTTGGGCGACGAGTGCCGAGATGCTGCGTGGGTTGTTCCACTCGCCGCGGGTCTCGAAGCTGTTGCCGCCGTCTGCCGATGCATAGAAGGTGGTCTCTGGATTGCCAGCGCCGAACAGGGTGCCGTCATCGGTGACGGCGATGTTGGCTAGGCTCCAGGCTGATCCGTACGCACCCGGGGCGCTGAAGGTCCAGCCGTCATCGCTGCTCGAGAACACCTCGCCGCCGCGAATCGCCACATACAAGGTGCCGTCCGGGGCGAAGCTCATGCCCATGTCCAGGCCGCCGCCCTCGGGGAAGAGGCCGCGCTCCTCCCAGCTATTTCCGCCGTCTGCGGACTTGTACAGCACTCCTTCTCGTCCCCACGCGGCAGAGGTCAGGTACAGGTCGCCGTCAAAGGAGGCCATGGCGATGAACTGCGCGTCGCTGCCCCATGGGCCCGTCGGCAGGGTCGTCCACGATGCCGCTCGGTCGTCCGTTGCAAACAGGTCGCCGTCGCTGTCGGCCACGAGCCACTGGTTGCCGACCGAGGCCAAGGCGCCGACCAATGGAGCGTCCACCGGTGCGTCGCCCGCATGCACCCAGCTCAGGCCGTCGTCGGCCGTTGCGTACAGGGCGCCGTCGTAGCCGTCGAAGATCACGAGCTCAGGGTCGATATTGATGGGTGTCGTCGGGACTTCGGTGTCGACGGGGTCTTCGATGGGGTCTTCGATGTCGGTGGGGTCACCAAGGTCGACGGGGTCCTCGGTATCGACGGGGTCTTCTGTGTCGACGGGGTCTTCGGTATCGACAGGGTCTTCGGTGTCGATGGCGTCTTCGGTGTCGTCGAGGTCGGTCGATTCCGTGTCGTCGAGCTCGTCGATGTCGTTGCCGTCCTCGTCAACCTGCTCGTCGAGGGGTGCGGCGTCGTCGTCGGCGGGCCGATCGGACATGGCCAGTCCGGTGAGCCCAGAAGTCGGCATGCAGCCGGTGAGAGTGAGTCCAAGAAGTGCGGAACCAAAGAGTGTGCGTGTCATGTCATTCCCAAAGCGTGAGCCGGACACAAGAGGCGTCCGGAGCACTCTGCAAATGCCCTCTTCGGGGGCTGGGGGCCACGCAAGGGTTGTTTCACCTTGTTTCAGTCGCCGTTCAGATCAGTCGGGATTCACGACCCGTCTGAGTACAGATGAACGGGCACCGCGTGCCCCCAAAAGGCGCCGCTGATGCCGTCGCATGGCCCGTTTGGATCGGTGCGCACGTCGATGAGCAGCGGGACGATGGCCTCGAGGGCGGCACGAATGTTCACGTCTGCGCTGCCGCCCAGGCCGGTGACGATCTCCATGACGGCGGCCTCGGGCACGACTCCGCCGAGCTTCAGGTCCAGGCCTCCCTGGCCGTCATCGGTCATCCGGGCCATGCCGCGGGTGACCAGCAGCTCGACGTGGGTGTCCAGGAAAGCGACCCGCAGAATGAGGTCCATGTCGGTCGCGTGCAGTTCACCGTTGGCGACCGTGGCATTCGGGCTCTGGCCCAGCAGGTTGTCGCCCGAGTCCAAGGCGATGGTCTGGCCGCCGAGTGGTCGTCCGTCTGGGCTGGTCAGTACATCTCCGTCTCCCTGACGAAAGACCAGTGCGGCCGGGCCTTCAGCGTAGATGTTCGGTTGGCCGACAAGCTCCATGGTCACCATCAAGGTGCCGTCGGCGAGGGAGTCCCCGATCGCTGCCGGAAGGACCGTCGATACGGTGTCGGGGAGGGTGGTCCAGACACTGCCGAACTGGTTGTCGATGCCGGTTGTGCCGTCGGGTGCGGCGGGGTCTGGGATGCCACAGTCATCGGTGCTCGAGTCCAGGTCGAAGCCGTCGATGCCCGCATCGTCCGCGATGATGAATCCGAGCTGGTCGATCATGTACAGCGGACCGTCGCCGCAGATCTGACCGCAGTCGTCGATGGACACGCCCGCATCGCCGGATGTGCAGCCGCCGAGAACCGCCAGCAGGCCAGCGGTGATTGGGGCGTGGAGGAGGCGCGGCATGACTCCACAATACCAGCCGGCACGCGACTGGCATGATGTGCGGGAACCACTTGCATGAGGCCGGAGGCTGTCGGGCGTGTCTGGCAACGAGACGCGGCCGCCAGAGCGCTTTGTTATCGACTAGCCGCGGCTCCACGCCCACCACTGCCCGGCAAAGCCGAGCCCAAGACCAAGGCTCACAAACCACCAGCACCACGCCGGTACGAGCGCGATGCCCACAGCTCCGGACAAGAACCCAACGACAGACAGGTGAACGGGTGTGGGCGTGACCGTGGCTGTCGCGGCGCTCTGTGACGCCGACCACACCAGCAGCAGTGCCATGGCGGCTTCGATGGGCACGTTCATGACCCAACACGTCACCAGACCTCCAAGCAGCCCGAGGGAGCCACCGACCAAGATGCCGACTTGAACCAGGGTCACAGGGGTGAAGCGGCCGCGGTAGCGCAGTGCTGTGCCGGCCAGCGTCGATGCATACAAGGCCGTGCCGAGCATGGGCGGCCCATATGAGACGCGCGTGTTGGTCGCCGACTCCCACAATCCCGTCCCCAACGAAAAGCTGACGACCAAGACCCCGAGCCACAGGCTGCTGGCCGCTCTTCTGTGGGCGCCGACACCCGTGTTGACGGCGCGCTGCAGCTCTTTCACTTCCTTCTTCCGGCCTGCGAGACGCTCGCGCAACAAACCGATCTCTTGAGCGACCGCCTCATCGGGATTGGACCATGCTTCGAGCCAGGCGGCTGCGGTATGCGGCTGTTCCTGCGCGACTTCGTGGTGGACCATCTTGGCCGCAAGGGAGTCGAGGGAGGCGCGCGCCTCGATATGGTCGGGCCACTCTCGCAATGCCTGTTCGAGCCCAAAGCGCGCCTCGGTGGACAGTCTGGCAATCGCAATCGGATCGACGTCCTCGGCGGCCAGCATGTCGTCGAGGATGTCGCACCGCAATTTCGCTTCTGCGGCAAGCCGCGTGGCTGTTTGATGTTGCAGAACGGTCTGGACCGCCGTTCTGAGCGATTCGACCGAAGCGAATCGCCCGCTCGGCTCCTTGGCGGTGGCCTTGTCGACGATTCGGCGAAGCTCGGGAGACTCGGTTCCATCCCAGTGCGGTGCACGGCCCTCGAACGCCGCCTTGAGCGAATCCATCGGTGTCTTCCCGGGGTTGCGATACCGGCCAGTGAGCGCCAGATAGAGCACGGCCCCCAGCAGGTACACATCCGAGGCGATACCGATGCGTTGGGTGTCTGCACAGGCCATCTCAGGTGCGATGAACTGGGGAGTGCCCTCTACTGTCGGGATCTCAGCGACTGATGTCAACGGGCCAAGCGGCTCGCTGCCGAGTGCCGCCGCCAGGCCCCAATCCAGTACATAGACCTCGCCGAATGAGCCCAGCATCACGTTGGAGGGCTTGAGGTCGCGGTGCAGAACTCCGCGGGCATGGGCGTAGTGGATGGCTCGGCAGACCGTGTCGAAGACGCGCAGGTGGAATGTCAGGGGCTCGTCGTCCCGAACCAGCTCACCGAATTGCTCCGGGCGGCGCAGGACTTTGCTCCATGGCACCCCTTCGATGCGCTTCATGACGAACGCGAGTCGTCCCTCTTCGTCTTCTGCGAGCGAATAGACCGGCACGATGTTTGGGTGCTCAAGCCGTCCGGTCACCCACGCTTCCCGGTACAGCAGTGCGCGTTTCTCGGAGTTCTGAAGGTCTTCGCGGAGTGACTTGACGGCCACGTTTCTGTCCAGGGATGTCTGTGTCCCCGATCGAATGACTCCCATGCCTCCTTCGCCAATTCGCTCGTGAAGCAGAAGTGGAGGACCATCGCCCAGCCCAGCCCACGTCGATGTGTCGCTT
>CAYYHT010000678.1:0-4483 GCA_964471355.1 uncultured Enterobacteriaceae bacterium | reverse complement strand
CGCGGCCTCGAAGCGCGGCTGACGTGGTTCACGCCCAGCACGGGCCAAGTGATGCTGATGTACGTCTGGAGCGAACCGCTCAAGCAGCTGACCGACAAGGACCGGGACTGGCTGCAGGATCGCGCCCAGAAACGAACAGAGCGCATCGACAAGGTCACCGAGCAGTTCCCAGAGTGGGATGGTACCGGTGCCCATCCCGCGCTCGTGCCCAAGGGAGTCGGTGTCTGTCACCGATTCAGCGCGCTGACCGGTGCTGCAGTGGGTGGCTCGTCCACCCGGCTGTCGTGGGAGTTTGTGGGCAGTGATGTACCGCTGGCGATGTCCTTTTCACCGGTCTTGGCGTTGACCTGCGACACAGGCGGCAAGGGTGGAGGACTGCTGCTGTCCGCCGAGACCGCCCCACTGTTCAGCTTCATCACCAACAAAGATGACCGCCTGTTCCACATGGGCAGTCACACCGTCGGACCGATGTTTGGCAGCCAGTCCTTCCGGGCTGGCCCCATCATCATGGGTGGCATCTGGACTGCTGGCGCGGGCATCCGGACCGCCTTTGATCTGCACCAGGCAGACAATGGCCTGATTCACCGAGTCGACATGAGGGCGGTGGGTTTGTACCCGTCAGCGCCAGGCGGCCAGTTGATGTTGATGTACGGCGTGAGCTTCGACCCGCGGCGCTAGCGGGTTGCTAGGCGACCGTGCCGCCGCCCTGGTCATTGTACTTTGCCCAGCGTCGCGCCTCGCGGGTGCGGTAGCTCGCGAACTTGGGTGCCTCGGGCAGCTCGATCGCCATGGCCTCGCCGGTCACAGGATGCTCGAATCCGATGGCCTTGGCTTGTAAGAACAGCCCGCTGCCACGAAAGCCATCGCCGTAGCGACCATCGCCCAAGACGGGGTGCCCGAGGTTGGCCATGTGAATGCGGAGCTGGTGAGTGCGCCCCGTCTCGGGCCACAGATCCACCGTAGTGGTCCAATCGGCCTTGAGCGAGCGGGTATGTTCGACTGCCTTGTACCGCGTTCGGGCGTCGCGCCCCTTCAGTGGCTCAGCGATCGTGCCCTCGCCCTCGAGTCGACCGCGAAGCACGGCCTTGTAGTGCTTGTGGACTCGCCGCTCTTGAAAGGAGCGGTTGAGACCGACAAGGGCTCCGGATGTCTTGGCAACCACAACCAGCCCCTGCGTGCGTGCATCGAGACGGTGGGCCGGTCGCGGCCAGTTTAGGGCGTCTGTGGCCGTCGTCGGTCTTAGGTTGTGTGGCAACGCGTTCTCGAAGGTGTGCAGCCGCCACCCATTGACGGGCAGCCCCGGTGGCTTCTCAAGCACCGCCATGACGTCGTCTTCGTACACCACATGAAGGTCACGCTCGTAGATCTCGGTGGCGCGTGGCGGCGGCTCTAGCAGTGTGAGGACCTGGCCCGGCTCGACCAGTGTGCCCCAGCGCATTGGCTGTCCGTCGAGCAACAGCTGCCCACGCTTTGCCGCCTTCTTTGCGGCGGCTCGCGACGGAAGCGTCTCCATGAGCAGGAATGCGGCATATGGCGCCCGTGGATCGGCCAAGTCCTCCGGAATGCGCACTTCTTCGCGGGTCGGATTCGGGGACATTAGAACTCCGAGATCATCGGTCCCGCGACCCGGCGCCAGATTTGGTAGTCGCTGTGGTCATTGAGCACAAAGCGCATCTCGTCGAGATCCCAGCTCTCCTGCACCATCACATTCATTGCGCAGTTTGCGGCCTCGTCATGGGGAAAACCATAGGCTCCGCAGCTGATCGCCGGAAATGCCACCGTGCGGGCGCCGACGGTGATGGCTCGGCGCAGACTGGCTGCGATGGCCTTCTCAAGGGTGCCATGGGGGTCTGAACTGCGGGAATAGACCGGCCCAACGGTATGGACGATGTACTTGCACAGCCGGAAGCCGGGGGTCACGACGGCCGCTCCCGTGGCACAGCGCACATTCTCGTACAGCACGGGCAAGTCCTTGCAGGCTTCGAGCAGCTCGGGGCCTGCAGCGCGGTGAATGGCGCCGTCGACGCCTCCTCCGCCGAGGCACTGCTCGTTGGCCGCATTGACGATGGCGTCCACCCGTTGGGTCGTGATGTCGCCGCGAACTACGCTGATTTTGAGTGCCATATGACTCCCTATCTCACTTTTGCTACGAGCCGGCGATCAGGCGCCAGAGGTCCTTCCAACGCAGTGAGCCGTACAGGCCCTTTCCAGTGTTGATGCCCAGCAGCCGGCTGAAGGTGTCTGGATGACGGCCGAGGGTTCCGACCACCCGTCGGGCCAGCTTTGGGTAGCGAATTCCCCACAGAATGGCCTCGGTAAATCGAATCATGTCCCTGGACATCTGCCGTTGCCGGCGCTCATAGATCGCCAGATCCCGTGGCTCGAATCGATCGCGCGTCAGTGCTTCATCGACGGTGATGGCGGCCATGCGCGCCGACACGAGCGCAATGCTCATTCCCTCGCCCGTGATGCCGTCAATGAACCCCCCGGCATCGCCGACGAGCAGCCCCCGCCGGGACACCAAACGCTTTGCAGCTTGCCGCAGCGGCCCGACCAGCTTGGGCTTGGTCAGAGGCTGACCGCCATAGAGAAACTCGCGCACGGGTGTGTAGTCGCTAATCAGGTCATAAAACGCCCCGTCCAGGTTCCCGTTGAAGCGCCGAGCGGCCTCCTCCTCGAGCAGCAACGCGATGTTGACCTCGCCCGGGGCTGTCGGCGTGACATAAAACTCGGCACTTGGCGCGATGTGGACATCGACGTACAGCCGGTCCTCTCGCTGTGGGGGAAAGCGGAAGTGGGCACGCACTCCATACCGGTGGCGCCCCTTCACAGACCTCGACAGGCCGAGTTCCTTGCGCACCGTGGAGTGCAACCCATCGGCGCCGACAACGATCTTGCCCCAGACATCCCCGTCGTTGGTCTCGAGGATGACCTGGGAGCCGCTCACCCCGATGGCCCGGACCTTGCTGCCCAGGCGAACATCGATCTTGTCATGAGCTCGTGCGGCATCCAGCATCACGGTGTCGAGTCGCCAGCGGCGCACCCCCAAGCCGGTTGGCGCCCCCTCATCGATGCCCGGGAACTCACCCAGCGCGCTCGCACCGGCCACGTGGTAGCTGATGCCCCTGAAGGGCAGCACGCCAGCCTCTTTGACCGCGGCCAGAAGCCCCAGCTGAGACAGTTCGGCCACCCCGTGGGGCATCAACCCCTCCCCGCACACCTTCTCTCGCGGAAATCCGGAGCGGTCCAGGAGGATGACTTCCCGACCGCGCGCAGCGAGATGCAGAGCCGTTGCACAGCCAGCAACACCCGCGCCGACAATGACGACTTCAGCATCCACGGGGCCACCTTAGCTCTGTTGTGCTACACCCGTGCGCTCGGAGGGCTGCGATGGCCGCGACACTTGAATTCCACGACTCGATCGATGCACTGGCCGATGCCGAAGTGTTGCTGTTCGTGGGTCGCAAAGAGCGACTGCTCCAAGATGATGTGACGGCACTGGTGCCCTCAATTCTGCCAGATGGCGCGTGGCAGGAAATGCTGCGAATCAGCGATCCCGGGGACAACGGTAGATATGCCGCCACCTACACCGGCGGCTCACCGCGCCGGGTCGTTGTGGGGGTCCTGCCCGACCACTGCTCGCGACACAACGCACCGAGCCGGGCATGGGCGATTCCCGGAATCGTCAAGTCGGCCGGTCGCGGCAACGTCGGCATCGTGTTCGCTCTCGACAGCGACGAATACGCCTTTGCATCGGGACTCGGCGTCGCTCGCGCGCTGCACACCTACTCTGCAAAGCCCAGCCGGAGCACGCCACGCTACGACGTGCACTTCCTGACGTCCTCGGACACCCCGGTCAATCTCGGGCGAATCCGGGCCGGAGCCGCCGGCGTACGTGCGGCCGCTGCACTCGTCGATCGTCCACCATCGGATCTGGACACCGATGCGTTGGTCGAGGAAGCCCGAGGCGTTGCCAAGCGTACCGGCGCCAAAATCTCGATCATTCGCGGCGACGATCTGCTCAAGGCCGGGCTTGGCGCCATCCACGGTGTGGGCCGTGCAGCCCAGAAGCCTCCGGCAATGGTGGTGCTCGACCACCGCCCGACAGGCGCCAAAAAGAAGGTCACCTGGGTCGGAAAGGGCATCGTCTACGACACCGGTGGTCTGTCGATCAAGAGCAAGACCGGCATGCCCGGCATGAAGACGGACATGGGTGGCGCCGCCGCCGCGCTCTCCGCCTTTGAAGCCAGCGTCGTGGCGGGCACCCCCGTGGCGCTGACCGCGATCTTGTGCATCGCCGAGAACGCGATCGGACCGGCTGCGATCCGGCCTGACGACGTGCTGCAGAGCTACTCGGGCAAGACCATCGAGGTGAACAACACCGACGCCGAGGGCCGCCTGGTCCTCGCCGACGGCGTGTCCTGGGCAGTCAAGAACCGAGCACCCGACGAGCTCTATGACCTGGCCACGCTGACCGGCGCCC
>CAYYHT010000677.1:0-4490 GCA_964471355.1 uncultured Enterobacteriaceae bacterium | reverse complement strand
CACCACGCCGCCACACCGCCGACCGACCCTTCTCAGGCCAGCGCTGACTCGCGTCCCGAGTCCATGACGAACACGCACGTCGACCGGCTAGTACGCACCATGCGCCGCACAAAGGCGAAGTCCGGATTGCGCTGCAGACCCATGATGTTCAGGTCTGAGTGGGCCAAGTCCTCCATCACCTCTTCAAAGGTGCCGACCGCAACCAGCCGGGTCGCCCGCGACGGAATGCGCGCGAGGTCACACAGCTCTCGCAGGAAGTGTTCGGCCGCGGCCTTTTCGGTCTGGTGTGGCACCACGGTCACCAGCCGCAGGTCGCAGTCCCAACGCCGCATGAGCCGGTAGCCCATCAGCAGAATGAGGTTCAGGTTGCGCTCGTGGAAGTCCGCCTGCGGGTTGGTCTCGCCCGGATGCGTGCGAACCCATAGGGTCACCAGGCGCTTCTCGGCCAGGCCCGCTTTGGGGTGCATGGCGACCAAGAAGGCGCCCACTCCGGTGCGCAAGGCAAGCTCGGTCAACTCTTGGGTTTCTCGCTCGCGCACAGCGGTGTTGGGGACATCGAGAAGCAACAGGTTCGGCCGAAAGAACGCGCTCTGCAGGGCCTGAAGTCCCGCAGAAACCCCGGTCGCGTAGTCCGCCGAGTCGACGATGGTGTGGGTGCTGTACAGGCCTGCAAGCGCAAAGGACACGTCCAGGCTCTTCATGCGCAGCCGCATGTCCTCGACCTTGTCATCGGTGGCGATGCCCAGCAGCTTGACCGAGCCTTCGGGCAGTGCGGCATCGCAGATCAGGTCGAAGCTGCCGCGGACCCTCTCAGGTTCTTCGACGGGCACCAGAATGTTGGGCTTCCACGCCCGAGGATTGTTGTTTGAGTGCGAGACCTGGTGTGCCGCGAACTCGGCCAGCGCCACGTACAGCGAGCTGCGTGCTTCGTCTGAAGAGCCTTCTTCGATGCGCGTGAAGCGGTCAATCCACAGGTACACGCTGATGACCATCACCACAGCCAGCAAGCCAAACGTCGCATTGACGATGAACATCGCAAAGATGCTGCCCACGGTGCCCGTCAGCGGGACCCACAGCGGCACCTTGAGGGTCGGCCGGAAGCTGACCAGCCCCAGTCCCTGCTCGAACAGCACCACCACGTTGATCACGCAGTAGGTGACCAGGAAGAACATCGTGACCAGCGGCGCAATCGCATTCAGGTCGCGCACGGCCAAGCAAGCCAGGCACAGGCCCGCGGTGACGAGTGATGCATTGCGTGGCTCGCCATCGGCCGACGTCTCGGCGACCCAGTCGCTGTACGGAACCAAGCGGTGCTGGCCCATCGCCATCAAAATTCTGGGGCCGCCGACCAGTCCGGCCAGGGCCGACGAGAAGGTCGCTCCCAGCAATCCCGCGAGCACAGCGGCGGGAAAGGCAGACCGGTTGATGATCAAGTAGTAGTCGGTGCGCAGCTCCTCCATGGTGCCCGCTCGGGACGCCCACCACGCCACCAAGAAGTACACGATGGCGGACAGCACGATGGCGGCCATGGTGCCCTGGGGAATGGCCTTGCGAGGGTCTTCGAGGTCTCCGGACATGTTGGCGCCTGCCAAGATGCCAGTGGTCGCGGGAAAGAAGACCGCGAACACCCCCCAGAAGTCGGTGCCTCGCTCAAAGCCGCGCTCGGGAAAGCCCTCGTAGCTGCCCCACCAGGTCGTCTCGGCCACGGGCACGCTGGTCGCAGCCCCCATGAAGATCGACACCAGCGAGGCCCCGATGACCGCCATGATGATGAACTGCACGCGAAACGCCAGGTCGGCGCTGGTATATGCGATGCCGAACAGCAGCCCAAAGATGAACAGGTCGATGGCGATGCTGAACGGTTCGTGGCTGGGGAAGATCCACAGCCAGCCCTCACGAAAGCCAAAGATGTACATCGCGATGCCCAGCGGTCGCGTCAGGTACAGCGGCACCCCGATGGCGCCGGCGACCTCGAGACCCAGTGCTCGGCTGACGATGGCGTAGGGTCCACCGGGTCCCAGGCGTGTATTGGTGGCGATGGAGGAGAGCGACAGCCCCGTGCAGGCGGTGATGACCAAGCCGATCGCCATGATGGCGCAGGCTCCGCCCAGGCCCGCGTTCCCGACAATCCAGCCGATGCGCACGTACAAGATGACGCCCAGAATCGTGAGCAGCGTCGGCGTAAAGACCCCGGTGAACGTGCCAAACAGAACGGGCTTGAGGTCGGTCTGTTGTTCGGAGGTCACGGCACGTTCCAGCGCATAGGTCGAGGCGCGGGAGTGTACCGCGCCCCATGCCATCCGGATACAGACCCCTTCATGTGGCTGATCGTCGGACATCGCAAGAAGCTCGAGCCCGTGCCCGATGGCGAATCGCGGCTCATCGACTGCACCAACTGCAACACGCCCCGAAAGCACGCTCCGTTCAAGGTCGTGCAGTCCGCCACCGCCTTCTTCGTGTCCATGGCCAACATCAGCGTGCAGCACGTCTATGTATGCAACGTCTGCGGCCAGCGCATCGAGCGGTCCAAGGGCACCGAGGACGACTGGACTGACCACCAACAGGGCTCGGTCGCCGGTCACCTCATGAGCGCCATTGGCATGGGCGCCAATGCGGTTCAGCAGGGGGTCAAACGCGGAACCGAGCTGGCCCGGGACATCGACCAAGACGCAGCCGCCGCCAACCTGAAGTCGGCATTTGAACAGGGCAGCGAGACGTTTTGGGATGGTGTCGAGCGCAGCCAGCGCATGGCCGAGGACCTCGTCGAACAGGCCGCCGCCGCCGCCGACCCGGACTCAAAGCCTGTCCGCGAGGCAGCACCGGCCGTCGAGGTCGACCCCGAAGACCCGCCCAAGCCCACACCGACGCCTGCCAAGCCCCGAAAGCGGCGGCTCTAAGTGCGCTTGTCGAAGGCAACAGCGACCCGCGCAGGACTGGGTCCCGAGCTGTACATCGAAGCACTCAAGGCGATTCGAGCCGAAGACAAGTAGCCGCGTTCGGTACCGTGCTGGCAGAGGTACCCATGGCACGAGCACTCCAAACCGCGATGCTGGCATGCGCTCTTGGCTGGGCCAGCCCTGCGACGGCCCAAGACTGGGACAAGCAATACCGGCTGGCCCGTACCGCCAACTACGTGAGCTACGTCGCACCGGCAGCGGGCATCGGGGGTGCGGTCGCGGCCTTTGCGTGGGCCAAGAACGAGAACAACGTGCTGGCCACCATCATCGGCATCGGCTTCGGCGTCATGAGCCTGACGGCTGGCATCGGCGGAGGTGCACCGCTCCAATCCTGGTCCGGCAATCGAGGAGCGCGTGCCCTGTCCGAGCTGGGCACCCCCGTCTCGAACGTGCCCGGCGTGTTGTCCTGGGTCGGCACCGGCGCGGCAACCGGAGGCGTTGTCATCGTGTTCGCCGGAATAGCGAGCGAAGGAGACAGCGACGTGGACTTCCTGGGCCTGGGATTGGCGGTCTCGCTCATCGGGTTTGTGGTCACCTATGGCGCCGGGCTGACCCAGTGGGGAGTCAATCGCAAGGGCTGGCAGCAAGGCGTGCTGTCCGTCGATGAGCCCTCGAGCGCTCGGTCTGCTCCGACCATCGCGTTCCGGTTCCGGCTGTAGCGACGCGAGTGGGCAATCATCACCGTCAAAGTTGAGCCGAAACCTGAATAGTGCTACCTTTAGGCTGTTCCCTCTTTCCTCGGAGGCCCCATGTCAGGCAGGACACGTACACCGCAGGTCTCACCGCCGGCCGTCGATGAAGAACAGTGCGTGGCCGACGCGGGCATGGGTCTCGATGACGAGTTCGGGGTAGGCGGCAGCAACTCCGACGCGCTTGCGGTGCTGGCAGCCGATCCGAACGCCGCCGACCCGGTGGATGACGAAGTCCGAGATCTGAAGGCCAAGCTGGGAGCAGCCGTCGGTACGGATCACTACGAGTTCATCCAACAGGCCAACGCGCACATTCGGTCCTCGAGTCCAGAGGCCAAGAAGGCGCTGTTCGAAGACTCCGACTTCATGCGCGAGACGTTCTGGGATGACCGCGGGGCCTTCGACTACCTCGTACGAGTGCTCGACCCGATCCGCACATTGGACCTGCGCTGCTGTACGGGCCCCAGCACGGCATGAGCTCGAGGGACATCGTGAGTGCCGTCTGCACCTGGGCAGCAGACCACCCCGGGCAAGGAGCACGCGCGCTACAGGACTCGCTGCTGATGTTCCGCCTGCAGAACAACACCACGTCTGAGGATCACGTCGCGGCCATCCAGGCCTTGCTCTATGACGGGGTTGTTCCCGTCACCACCAAGGAAGCGCTCGAGCTGGCCCTGGCCAAGCCCGATGAAGAGCAGTTCGTCGCCACCTGGACCGAGGTGATGCAGCAGCCCGACGTGCTGAAGCAGCTGTCGCAAGATGGTGCCTTCCTCGACGACGTCAAAGACTCGATGAGCCCCTCCACCTTCGCCCTTGTCGAGGCCACGTTCACGCGCGGCGACGA
>CAYYHT010000676.1:0-4499 GCA_964471355.1 uncultured Enterobacteriaceae bacterium | reverse complement strand
TTGTTCTGCCAAGCGAACACCGGTTCGACCGCAAAGGGCTTGCCCAGGCGGAGCTGCAGGAATCCTCCAGCAGCGAGCGCCCCGACACCGCTGGTAGGTACCTGCGCCCCCAGTCCCACCCGAACGCCCTGCGGCACCTCGACTTCGGCCGCGCCGCACAGCGACGCCAACAGCACCATGGCAACCATCGAATCCTCCGATTCGGCGCCTTAGCGCAGCCCGCATCAAAAGACCCTTCAGGCCTTCTTCAACGGCCTACTAGGAAATGTGGATGCCCGTCAGCTCGCCGTTGACTTTCAACGCCGCGTCTTGAAATTCATGATCGCCGAGTTCCTTGCGGTAGCCGGTCCAGTCCGTGAGCGGCCCGGTGACCGCCATCGAGAACCGCCGCTTCGGCGATGCCCAGAACTTGCCCCCCTCGTAGTCCGCAGACTTGGTGGCTAGATCGAAGTAGCGCTTGGCACCGGTCTCGAGGGAGTGGAACTGCCCGATGGCGTACATGACCTTGAACAGCGTGCGCATGGCGAAGTCCGAGGTGCCGCGGGTGTGGTCGGTGCCGACCGAGGTGCCGTAGGTGCCGCCAGGACTGACCGCGTAGAACTTGCGAGACCCCTGCTCTCGCCGCTGCAGCGCCCCCATCACCGACACCATCATCAGCTTGTGAAAGCCATAGTCGGGCTCCATGGACCACGGGACGCCGGCCGCCTCCCAGATGGCACCGGTCTCGACCATCTTCATGGCCTCTTCTCGGGACTTGCCCGCCTTGGAGGCCAGGTCGTCGATGTCGTAGGCCTCGCGCACCGACTCCGATGCCACGAAGATGAGCACCGCATCATCGGCGGTCACATCGTTGTTCAACAGGTCGGCAATCAGCGAGTAGTGACCGATGTTGTGGCCGGCACTGAACCACACCACGCCACTGTCGTACTTGGTGGGCCCTTGAGTCACAGCGATGTCCCTGGACATGGCGCCGGCGTTCGAGATGACGACGTCGAGCTTGCGGCCCTGCGCCTTCAAGGTCTGAACGGCTGCCGCGATGATGGCCGGGTCGTTGTTGTCGAAGGCGACCACCGTGACCGTCTGCTCATCGGGCTTGGTGCGAAATCCTTCCAGCTCCACGCGGGCGCTCTCGGCGCGCTCTGCAGACCGGCATCCCATGACCACCGAGTACTGACCGGTCAGCAGCAGCTGCCGCGACACATCAAAGCCGGTTCCCGTGTTGCTTCCCGTCACTAGCGCCGTCTTCATGGCCTCACCTCGTCTGCTCCAGAGACTAAGTGCCCGAGGCGGCACACAGAAGAGCCGAGAATGAGACGGGGCGGCACAAATTTGAACGGCACGTCGAGCGGCTCGGCCAGGACTAGACCCGGGGCTAGCGCAGCACCTCGGCGATCATCGGCAGCACGCCCTGCAGCTGCTCTTTGGTCACAATGAGAGGAGGCGCGAAGCGAATGACCTGGCCGTGGGTCTCTTTGCACAGCAGGCCGCGCTCTTTGAGGGCTTCGCAGAATGGGCGGGCGGGACCGGAGCTCTTCTTGATCTCGACTCCGATCAGCAGACCCTTTCCACGCACTTCGAGGATGTGCGGGCTGTCGAGGTTGGCGAGCTGGTCCATGAACCAGGCCCCCAGGGTGTCGGCGCGCTCGGCGAGCTTTTCGTCGACCAACACATCGAGCGCGGCACTGGCGACAGCGGCACCGAGCGGGTTGCCACCAAAGGTCGAGCCGTGGTCGCCGGGGTTGAACACATCCATCACCTCGGCCGACGACAGGAATGCAGACACCGGGTAGACCCCGCCCGACAGCGCCTTGCCGACAGTCACCCCGTCCGGCTGAATGCCCTCGTGATGGAAGGCAAACATGCGTCCGGTGCGACCAAAGCCGGTCTGAATTTCGTCGAGAATCAGCAGCACCCGGTGGGCGTCACACAGCGCCCGCAGCTGGCGAAGGTAGCCCTCGGGGGGCAGGTTGATGCCAGCCTCGCCTTGGATCGGCTCGACCAGTACCGCCACGGTGTGCTCGCTGAAGGCATCGGCCATGGCTGCCATATCGCCAAAGGGGACAGCGTGAAAACCGGGGGTGAACGGACCAAACCCGTCGCGGTACTGGTCCTCGGTCGAGAAGCCGACGATGGTGGTGGTGCGACCGTGGAAGTTGTCCGAGCACACGATGATCTCGGCGCGACCCTCGGGCACGCCCTTGACCTTGTAGCCCCACTTTCGGGCCGCCTTGATGGCCGTCTCGACCGCCTCGGCACCTGAATTCATAGGCAGCGCCTTGTCGAAGCCCGACAGATCGCACAGCCGCTTGAGAAAGCCGCCCATCTGGTCGTTGTGAAAGGCACGGCTGGTCAGGGTGATCTTCGAGGCTTGCTGGACCAGCGCGTCGATGATGCGGGGGTGGCGGTGGCCCTGGTTGAGTGCAGAGTAGGCACTCAGGCAGTCCATGTATTTGTTGCCGTCTTCGTCCCAGACCCAGACCCCCTCACCGCGGGTGATGACGAGGTCGAGAGGGTGGTAGTTGCGGGCGCCGTAGGCCTCGGCGTGGGTGACTGCTTCAGACATGAAAAAGGGCTCCCCAAGAAGGGAGCCCTCTAACGTTTGAGTGGGCGAGACGACGCTCACCCTTGCTCGATCATCCGCAGATGGTTTCGAGCATCAAGCGCGCGACGACGTACGGGTCGATGTTCGCGTTGGGACGGCGATCTTCGAGGTAGCCCATTCCGATGCGCACGGTCTCGTACGGAATGCGGATGGACGCACCGCGATCGGACACGCCGTAGCGGAACTCTTTGTACGAGCAAGTCTCGTGCAGGCCGGTGAGGCGCTGCTCGATGCCGAAGCCGTAGTTCTGGATGTGGTGCTGGGCACGGGCCTCGAGCTTGGGCATCGCCGCGTAGATCACGTCGAGTCCGCCGGGCTCGCGCATGGCCTTGGTCGAGAAGTTGGTGTGGCAGCCAGCGCCGTTCCAGTCACCGCGGACGGGCTTGGCGTCGAGGGTTGCGGACACGCCATACTCTTCGCCGATGCGGTAGAGCAGCCACCGAGCGACGATCATCTGGTCGCCAACTGCGAGCGGACCGAGCGGTCCAAGCTGGAACTCCCACTGGCCGGGCATGACCTCGGCGTTGATGCCAGAGATGCCCAGACCGGCGTACAAGCATGCGTCGAGGTGCTGCTCGACGATCTCGCGACCGAAGACTTCGTCAGCGCCGACGCCGCAGTAGAACGGTCCCTGCGGTGCGGGGTAGCCGCTCTCGGGCCAGCCCAGTGGACGACCGTGCTGGAACAGGGTGTATTCCTGCTCGAGTCCGTACCAGGCCTCTTCGGCGGCGTGACGCTCGGCCACTTCGCGCAATGGAGCACGGGTGTTCGACTCGTGCGGGGTGCCGTCTGCGTTGAAGACCTCGCAGACGATGATGACGCTGTCGCCGCCGCGAATCGGGTCGGGGCAGCTCCACATGGGCTTGAGCACGCAATCCGACGAGTCGCCTGAGGCTTGCTCGGTGGAGGAGCCGTCGAAGCTCCACTCGGGGTAGTCGGTGGTGCCATCCTTGAGGATGCGCGTCTTGGAGCGAAGGGTAGCGGTGGGCTTGCCGCCGTCAACCCAGATGTAGAGAGCCTTGACTGCCATGGTGCCGTGTCCTGGGAAATCGCTGTTTCGTTCAGTTGGACCCGGCAGGAGGCCGGATCGAATCCAGTCTGAAGACCGGAGCGCCGGGTAATGCGGGGATCCACTGAATGCACATTCAGATCCTGCGTTTCGTCAGCCCAATACCGCGAACTGAATCATTCCGACCTCGTGCATCCAGTCCGCGGCGCTGACAGCGCCGAGCGCGAGCAAGGGCATGGATGCAAGGCCGCTCCCCAGCGCCCAGAAAGACAGCCACCGCGCCCTGTCCCGCAACTTGCCAGCCCTGACGATGAGCGCACAGACGAGCGCCCCCGCAGCCAGCGCGGCGCTCGCGATGCCAAACCATCCAACGAGTCCACCGATGTCCAATACAGCGCTCTTCCACGCTCGCCCGTCGACGACGACGTAGACGGCAATGCACACAAACGGCCCAGCAAACAGCAACGCTGACAAGGACCCCAGCGCCAGCGTTCGGCCAAGCACCGACAGCGCCCCATCTGCTCGCCAGTCCATCGTCAGCAAGCCCATTCCCAGTGCCGGCAGCACGGCCACTGCACAAAGTGACGCGGCAATCCAGACGCGCCCGTCCACCGCAGCCGATGCGCCCTCGAGCAGGACCAACAACACGTGGCACGCGAGGGGAGCGATGACAGCGACCAGCCCCCCCATGAATGCGGCCAGACTCTCATGGGGCAGAGGCGACTCCGAATACACGCTCGCCCGCCACATCGCGGAAGCTGTGGCCGGACCAGCGATGGCGACTCCGACGAACCCGGCACCACCCAAAGCCAACAGGCTGATGTGCTGGTTCTCGGGGTAGGTCAGCTTGGGCAGCAGATCGACCATCAACAGGATCAGCGGTGCCGT
>CAYYHT010000675.1:0-4518 GCA_964471355.1 uncultured Enterobacteriaceae bacterium | reverse complement strand
CTTCACAAACTCGTCGGAAACGCTCCACTCACACATCGCCTGCCTCAATCAGCATGACGCCAGTGCTTCCCGGCAGCTACTCTGCAGGCCACTTCGGAGTTCCCATGCGCTTTCTTCCCCTGATCTTGCTCTTGGCCGCGTGCCGCGACGACGGCCCCATCGATGTCGACGGTGATGGCTTCGTCGATCAGGAGGACTGCAACGACTCGGACGCCGAGATCAATCCGTCGGCCCCCGAGGTGTGCAACGGCGTCGACGACAACTGCACAGGCACCATCGACGACAACGCTATCGACGGCGCCACCTACTACCTCGACGCCGATGGCGACGGCTTCGGAAACGGCGCCCAAGGCACCAGTGCGTGCGACGCACCTGCGGGCCATGTGACCGACGGCAGCGACTGCAATGACGGCGACGCGGCCTTCAACCCCGAAGCGGTCGAGGCCGACTGCGCCGACGTGAACGACTACAACTGCGATGGCTCGGTTGGCTACGCCGACGCGGATGGCGACGGATTCGCCGCCTGCCAAGACTGCGACGACTCCACAAATGCCATCAACCCCGGTGCCACCGAAGCGTGTGACGGCATCGACAATGACTGCGATGGCGCACTCGATGAGGCAGGAGCGACCGGTGAGTCCGCCTGGTTCACGGACAGCGACGGGGACGGCTACGGCTATGCCGAGGACATGACCATTGCCTGCGACGCCCCCGAGGGCACGGTCGCGAACAACGACGACTGCAACGACAGCAGTGCTGCAGCACATCCAGGCGGCACCGAGGTGTGTGACTCCCTCGACAACGACTGCAACGGCTCGACCGATGGAACCGACGCCTCAGACGCCAGCAACTGGTACCCAGATGGCGATGGCGATGGCTATGGCTCGGGCAGCACGGTCAGCACCGCGTGCCTGCAGCCGGCGGGCTTCGTGGCAGACGCGACCGACTGCAACGACACAGACAGCGGCGCACACCCGGGTGCGGTCGAGACCTGCGACGGCGGCGACGAGAACTGCGATGGCCTGATCGACGAGGACTTCGACACCGACGGTGACGGAGTCACGACCTGCGGCGGCGACTGCGACGACACGACTGCAGCCGTCTTCCCGGGAGCGACCGAAGCCTGCGACGGAGACGACAACGACTGCGATGGCGCCACCGACGAGCCCGGCTCGACCGGAGAGAGCACCTTCCACCCCGATGGTGACGGAGACGGCTATGGCGCCGGCAACTCCACCATCAGCGCATGTGCGGCGCCCGCCGGTTTCGTGGCCGACGCGACGGACTGCAACGACGCAGACAGCGGCGCTCATCCTGGCGCGACCGAGACCTGCGACCAGGGCGACGAGGACTGCGATGGAGTCGTCGACAACGGCTTTGACACCGACGACGACGGCGTGACCACCTGTTCCGGCGACTGCGACGACGGCAACGCCGCCATTTTGCCTGGCGCCACCGAGGCCTGCGACGGCGATGACAACGACTGCGATGGCGCCACGGGCGCGACCGGCGAGACCACCTGGTACCTCGACTTCGATGGCGACACCTTCGGCAGCCCCGGCTTCCCCTTCGACAGCTGCGACGCACCTGGTGGCTACACCGACAACAGCGACGACTGCAATGACCTGAGCACCGCACACGCCCCGGGCGAACCCCTTGGCTGCGACGGCGAGGACTACGACTGCGACGGCAGCGTCGACAACGACGCGGACGGCGACGGCTACTCCGACCGGGCCTGCGGCGGCGACGACTGCGACGACAGCGACCCCCTCGTGACCCCTGCTCCAGGCGGCGGCTGCTCGGACGGAGCAAACTGCCAAGAGGTCTTCGACAACGGCTTCACATCGGACGGCAGCTACCTCATCGATCCGGACGGGGTCGGAGGCGCCGACCCATTCAATGCCTACTGCGACCAGACGATCGACGGCGGTGGCTGGACGCTGGTGTGGAAGCATAGCTACCTCGACGTCGGCGCTCAGACCTCGAACATGCTGTTCTACTCCCAGTTCCAGCGCGAATGCACGACCTTCGGCGACGACTGGTGCAGCACCCCGAACAAGCTGGCCATTGGCACCACCGAACAGCGCGCGGTGGCGAGCCACAACGGAACGATTGTGTATGACTACCGCGGCGACCTGCACGCGAACCTCGACACCGACTGGCGCGGCTTCATCCTGAACAACTACGTGCGTATCTCAGACCGCTGCAACAGCTCCAATGGCATCGCGCCCGGTGCGGCGTCGAACGGTGTGGTTGGGCTGACCTTCGACAAGGTCTCGTTCAGTGCCTACACCTCCAACTGCGACACGACGTGGAACGGCTACAGCGACTGCCGCTGGGAGAACTGCTCACTGCCGGGCAGCATCTCGTCGTCGAGCAACCACGTGCAGATGACCATGCACATCTTCGTGCGCTAGCAATCCGCAGCGTCGACCTGTCACAGCCCGATGGAGGCAGGCGCATCGAGCATGAGGCGAAGGGATTGTCCGCAAATGCTCCAGCGGACACAAGGGGCACGCGGGACGTGTCCGCGCGGCGGCTACAACCCCATCTCGTGGTACTTCCAGATGATCTCTTTCATGACCTCGGATGTGCCGCCGCCAATGGTGATCAGGCGCACGTCTCGGTAGGCCCTTGAGATCGGGTATTCCTCGATGAAGCCGTAGCCGCCGTGGAACTGCTGGCAGTCGTAGGTCACCTGCTGGGCCAGGTCACCCGCGACGAGCTTGGCTTGGCTGATGATCTTGGTGGCCGTCGCGTTGTCGGCGTGGTTGATGGCCTGGATCGCCATGTAGGTCAGGGCCTTTGCTGCAGCGACACTGCTGAGATGTTCGGCGAACTTGTGTCGCCAGACCTGGAACTTGCCGATCGGCCGGCCAAAGGCGGTGCGCTCGGTGCCGTACTTGATGGCGTCTGCCAGAGCCATCTCCATGCCGTTGATGGCTGTGATCGCTGCCACGAGCCGCTCGCCCTGGAAGTTCGTCATGACGTAGATGAATCCAGCATTCTCGTCGCCAAGCAGGTTGCGCTGGGGAATCCGACAATTGTCGAAGGCCAGCTCGCAGGTGTCGACGCTGCGCGTGCCCAGCTTGTCCAGCTTGCGACCGACGCTGAACCCGGGGGTGTCCGTCGGGAACAGCACGAGGCTGATGCCACCGTGGCCCTGATCGCCGGTGCGCACGGCCAGGGTAATGAAGTCCGCTGTGGCGCCGTTGGTGATGAAGGTCTTGGCGCCGTTGATGATGTAGTCGCCGCCGTCTTTCTTGGCTGTCGTCTGGATGTTGGCCACGTCTGAGCCGCAGTTGGGTTCGGTGACCCCAAGCGCAGCGATGTAGTCGCCGGCAATGGCAGGCCGAAGGAACTCCTCCTTCTGTTCCTCGGTGCCGATCTCGGCGATGATCGGAGTCGCCATGTCGGTCTGGACCAAGATGGACATGACCACGCCGGCGTTGTGCGCGTGCGCCATGCCCTCGACGTACGCGGCGGTCGCCCACCAGTCGAGCCCCAGTCCGCCCTGGGCCTCGGGGAAGCGAATGCCCAACAGGCCAAGCTCGGCCATCTGCTTGTAGATCTCGCGTGCGGGCCATTTGCCCGCCTTGTCCCAGTCATAGCTATGGGGCGCGATCTCGCGGCTGGCCCAGTCCTTGACCATCTCGCGCAGCTGGTGGTGTTCTTCGGTAAACGGCGGGAAGTGAGACATGACTGAAGCTCCGTTCAATGGATTATCGGGCCTCCAGCGGCGGCAACAAATCGACGTCTTCCCTCCGCGCTCTGGTCGCTTCGCTCCCGTCGCTTGTCTGTCCAGACGTCGATGCCGCCTCGTCGGCCCTCGAACCTTGGTTCGAATAGTCGAAAAACCTAGCACGACTTGCGGGCTGTGTCAGGTACTACCTGACACTTGACAAGGAACAAAAAGGGCGAGCCGAAGCCCGCCCTGTTCTGCGTTCGCAGACGACTAAGGCTTGAGGTCGTGCAGGGTGGCTCCACCCAACACTTCGTAGGGCGCACCGTAGATGGTGCCGCCGTACCAGTACTCGAGCTCAACACCGACCAGCTCGCCCTCGGCCAGCTCTTCGCGGTGCCAGGCGCCGTCGTCGTCCTCGGTGATCGAGTACATGATGACGTTGCCGCCGTTGCCGATCGCCAAGCCGCGGAACACGTGCTGCGCGACGGGGATGCCGTCCTCGTACCAGTCGAACTCACCGGGGCACAGGGCCTCTTCGGCAACGTCGACTTCAAAGACGTGGTCGCAGATCGGGCATGCGTCGACCGCATTGGCAAAGGACGGGTCGCCCGTGACCTCGACACCGGTCTCGGTCAAGGTGTCTTCACAGCCCCAGTCGCCCCACTCGCCGCCAAACTCAAACTCGCGCTCGCCTTCCCAGGTTGCGATCTCGGGCTCAGGGGGCTCGGTGTCCGCGGGGTCGGTGTCGTTCGGATCGGTTGTGCCATCGTCGGTCGGGTCGGTGGTGCCGTCGTCGGTCGTGAGCTTCACGAAAACGAAGTAGCGCCCACCGA
>CAYYHT010000674.1:0-4520 GCA_964471355.1 uncultured Enterobacteriaceae bacterium | reverse complement strand
GGTCTGCGAGGTAGAAGCGGAGCCGGTGCGCACCAAGCCCGCGTCTTGGCGCCGCATCTTGCGGAAGCTCACTCAGTGGCGCTGAACACAGTCGACGCACTGCAGTTCGACAAAGGCGTGCTCACGCTGACCGGCCACGCCCAATCCATGGGCGCCGACACGCCAACCGTGGGCCTTCGTCGCAAGCACGGAGACGAGTGGGTGCCGGCATCGACCGTCGACTGGACACCGGTTCCAAATGCCGACGCCAGCGGCTTCACTGCCAAGATCGACTTGGGCCAGGCGCTGAACAGCGGCGAGCTCGGCCTGGGCCGCTGGAATGCGGTGCTGCAGTGGCGGCCTGGTACCGGCCCATCGCAGCGCCAGCTTCGGGCGAGCGACGCAGTGCGTGACCAATGCAAGATGGGCCAGTCGGGGGCGTTCGTCCACGACGCCAGCACGACGACCAGCTTTCCTCAAGCCAGTGCCAAGGGAATGCTGAACCTGCTGGTCCGCGAGAGCAGTCCCTTCGACCAACCGCGCTACCGGGCAATGCAAGACACGGTGCTCGCTAGCGAACGGGTCATCGAACCACCGATCTGGCTGGTCACCGAGAAGCTCGCGAGCGGGGCCCAGGACAACGGGTTCGCCTTCTTCAAGCACTGCTACACCCAGCACTTCGACCGTCCGGTGTTCTACGTCATCCGCGAGGACAGCCCGGACCGCGTCAGGCTCGAGCCCTTCAAAGACCGCGTGGTTCTTTTCTACAGCGCTGAGCACTTCCGCTTGCTGCGACAGGCGCGTCTGCTGATCGGCTCGGACAGCAAGACCCAGTTTCTGTTGCCTGGAGCGGTTCCCGGGCCGTTCACCCAGCTGCTAGCCGACAAGCCCATGGTCTTTTTGCAGCACGGCGTGCTCGCCCTCAAGGACGTGACGCAGATCTACAAGCACGGCGGCTCGAACGCAGCGGACAAATTCATCGTCAGCACCAAGGGCGAGCAGCAGATCGTGGTCGATCGGCTCGGATACCCACCCAGCGACGTCTGGCTGACCGGGCTGGCGCGCTGGGACTCCCTCGTGGACACGTCGACCGGCAGCGGGCACATCCTCGTGGTGCCCACTTGGCGCAGCTGGCTGCACAATGACGACCAAGCCTCATTCCGTGAGTCCGCCTTCTTCCACCACTACGACGCACTGCTGTCCTCACCCGAGCTCGACGCGGTGCTCAAGCGCAGGGACATGACTCTGTCGTTCTATGTGCATCCCCTGTTGTCGCAGTTCTTGCCCGCCTTCACCAAGCGCAGCGACCGGGTTCACATCGTTCAGCCAGCCGAACAGCCCATGAACGAGCTGCTCATGAGCTGCGATGCGCTGATCACCGACTACTCGAGCGTCGCCTGGGATGTGCTCTACCTGAACAAACCGGTGCTCTTCGACCAGTTCGACCGGGCCACCTACCTGCAAAAGCAAGGCGCTTACATCGACTTCGCCAACGACCTGCCGGGGCCAACAGCATCCACCCCAGCCGGCGTCGTTCAATGGCTGCAACGCACCGCCGAGCAAGGCTTCGAGCTCGATGAGCGATTCAGCCGCATGCAGTCCTTTGAACACCGCAGCGGCCACTGCGAGCGCATCTACACCCTGGTGGTCGAGTACGACTCGGCGTCGGCTTCCTCATGGCAGCGAGGTCGGTCCAAGGCCCGAAAGCTGTGGGGCCGCTTCAAGAACGCGCTCAAGCGAGACTGATCAGTCGTCAGACGCTTCCCATGGCGCCGCTTCGGGGAACAGCTGCATGAGCACTTCCTGCTTGCGGCCCTGATACTTCGCGTTCTCGGAGCTGCGAGCCCCATCGTTGATGCAGAAGAAGCGGCAATCGTGGGTGCCATCGAGCAGCCGACGAAAGTGTTTCTCGTACTGGTTCTCGCTGATCAGCAGCGATGCCCCCGCAGCTCCGTGCCGTACGGCATCCCGGGTCTGGTAGGCGAACTGGTGGTACAGGAAGGACAGCGGACTGATGTCGCTTGCAGAGCGGAAGCGTGCCTGCCGAGTCCGGTCGAATTCGTCCGGAAACTCGCGCACCATCTGACTCAACACACTCGATTTGAGCGCGTGGGGGGCGTGCTGATGAAGCCGTGTGGGCGAGCGAGCAAACCGTCGCTCGATGATCTTGCGGCCATTGATGGCGGCGTTGAGGTAGTCGGGAAGCGTGCTCGAAGACTCGCCGGTGACGATGCCGTAGCTCTCGAGGTACGAGATGGAGCACTTGTTTCCGGTGAAGAAGTCTTCCTTTTCGGTGGGTTCGGCCAGAAACACGTCGTCATTGAAGTAGACAAAGTGCTCGGCGAGGCCCTCGATGTTCATCAGACAGGCTTCGATGGCATGCGAGTTGAATGTTGGGAGACAGGCCTCGCCCTCGGGGAATAGCGACTCATGCGGAACGACGGTGACGTTGTGGTCCAGCTTGAGCCAGGCCGGGGCCGCACAGTTCGTCACCAGGTAGATGTGCCGCGCCCACGGGGCGAATCGGTGCACGGACCGCATCGAATAGCGCAGCTCGTCGACCGAGTGGTACCTACCCCAGTCGATCTCTTCGATGTCTTTGAAGCGCGAGATGAGCGCGCGCCAGTCGGGGTCCTTGTGGTTCACCCAGGTATAGACGATGTCGACCGGGAACTCGCAGCGGCTGTCCACCGGACACACGTACAGGGACTGCAGGTGCAGGGTGTCTGCATCGCCTTGAAAGGCAGCATCGAACTCGGCGACCGAAACACGGCGAGTGAAGCGATTGTCTACATGACAGCGCACGAACCCGTCTGCAGAGTCGCGGTCCCACAGAGCAATATGCAGGTGAACTGCGACGACTTCGGGTCCCGCAAACTCGAGCTCAATGTCGCGGGCCCGCTGGGCCTTGAGCAGCACCGCCGCCACGTCTGACTCTGTGACCCGATGACGCTTACGGGCCACTGTGAGATGCAATGACAGGCCCGTCGCCCGAGCGATGGTCATCGCCGACAGGATGAGTGTGGGCACGTCATCTGACAGGGCGTGGGCATCGATGCCGGGAATGCTTGGCTCAGTCCGAAACAGAGCCGTGGTCCGCCGAATGCTGTCAAAGAGACGATCGGAATCGACTCCGTCAGCAAAGTCGCCGCGAATGGCCTCGAGAGCCTCTTCGCTCACATGGTGGGTGTCTCGGGCGCGTTGCTCCAGCGCACGCTTGGTCTGGTAGTCCTCCCAGAACATGCGCGGATTGGCCAGCAGCTTGCGCAGCTTGGCCATGCGCACAGCAGGCATGGCGGGCAGAGCCGGGCGGGGCGCGCTCTTTGGCCATCCAATGCGCTGTGTGAGCGCCTCGCCGGGCCGATAGCCAAGGTCAAAGGCCGTGCGCCAGGCGTCGGCAGCGACCAGCAGATGGCCACTGCTTCCGTGCACCTGTGCCGCTCGCACCGCAGCGTTCTTGTCGCCCAGCGCCGCTGCCCGCCGGAGCAGGTCTAGCGCCACTTCGATGTCCCCGTCGTTGTCGAGGTAGTGACTGGCCAACCGGTACATCGCCACGGCCTTTCCATCGCTGGCCGCGCTCTTGAGGTCTTCGATGCGCAGCTTGTCTGGACGCGCGCGAATGGGGTCGTTGAGTCGGGCATCGATCAACCGCGCAATGTACTCGCTGCAGTGGGCGGGCTCGATCACTGGGTTGTCTGACAGCTCCCACGCCTGATCGACGTCGAGCGAAGCCATGAGCGGCTCGAAAGCCCCCCTGAAGTAGGCGACGTCCGACTCGGTCAGCCAGTTCTTCCAGTCGCCGGTCATGCCCTTGCGCGAAATCTTGCTGGTCCAGCCCGTGAGGCCTGTCGACCTCTGCAGCTTCAGGCCCAGATAGTCCTCGAGCGCGCCAAACTCGCCGGCGACGAGGTCGCGGTAGGCAAACACGAACGTGTTCTCGGACGCCGCGATGCGATTGAGGAGCTTGTTGTAGTTGGCGACCAGGTTGCGCCTGAAGCGCTCGGGTTCAGATGGATCGATCAGCTCGAGCAGCTCGGTGATGCTGACGGCCCGTGGATTGGCCTCTTTCTGGCGAAACCGCTCGAGCAGCACTTCGCTGGTGTCGCGGTCGTTGATGAGCTTGAGTCGGTTGAACCGGTACAGGGTCGAGCTGACCAAGACATCGCGCGGGTCTCGCATGATGACGACGTTCTTTTCGAACAAGCTCTCGGAGTAGCCAGCGGACTTGGTGCTGGTGGTCATGAGCTTGGTGAGCGCGTAGTCCGTCGCCTCGCCCCGCGGCAGCCACGCGCTCAGCATCAGGTACGACGGCTCGCAGTGGTGCATCTCGAAGCCGAGGCCGAGGGCCACAGGGAGCAAAGCCCCCGCCTGAGCCGCCGGCAGCCGCAGCCACGCGCCGCGGCGATCCGCGGCGCGCCAGGCATCGAGGCTCGTGGAGAGGAGTCGCTCGAACGCGCCGGGGTCGAGGCCCTCTGGAAGCTCCTCCACGAACGCGCCCTGCCACCGGTCGTCGCGCCACGCGAGCCCCCCGTCGATCGGAC
>CAYYHT010000673.1:0-4523 GCA_964471355.1 uncultured Enterobacteriaceae bacterium | reverse complement strand
GGTGGTCTACAAGGGCGGCGACAGCGAGACCCAGCAGGTCGGCGCGGGCAAGGTGCTCGACGCGCGCGCAGCTGAAGATACGCGCGCCCACGAGCTGAAAGAGCGCTTTCACCGCGAGGCCGACACCTGCACCGAGCTCAAGAGCCCACACACCATTCGCATGTTCGCCCACGGCACGAGCAGGGTGGGCATGCACTACATGGTGCTGGAGTGGCTCGAAGGCGAGACCCTGCACGAGCGCATGCGCTCGCAGGGCACCGCCGAACCCAAGTCCCTGATTCGCATCATGAAGCAGCTGTGCATCGCTCTGGCCGAAGCCCACCAGGCCGGCATCGTGCACCGGGACCTCAAGCCGGGAAATGTGCTGCTGATTCCCGCAGATGACGGCGGGGACTTCGCCAAGCTGCTGGACTTTGGGTTGGCCAAGGACCTGGACTCCGAGGTGTCTCTGACCCGAGCGGGCTCGGTGATGGGCACCCCCACCTACATGTCTCCCGAGCAGATCGAAGGCGCCGGCGCCGTGGACCAGCGCACCGACATCTACGCGCTGGGCGTCATGATGTTCCGCGGGCTGACGAACAAGCGCCCCTTTGGCGGCAAGCACGCGACCGAGGTCATGCAAGGTCACCTGCGCAAGCCCGTGCCCTCCATGGCCACCGTCAACCCCGACATCGAGGTGCCTCGAAATCTCGAATATGTCGTGCGCACCTGCATGAACAAGGCTCGGGAGGACCGCTTCACAGACGTCGATGAGCTGCGCCTCGCCCTGCGCGCATGCGAACTTCAGCTCGACGGCGAGTTCCCTGGCCTCACCCTGACCGCGGTCAACGGAAAGCTCGAGCTCGATGACGCGCTGCGAGCTCGCCTTGGCACGCCCGAGGCACAGCCGACTGCGACTCCCGCACCGGCGCGACGAACCGAGGACGCCCCGCCCGCAGCGCCCGCGCCGAGCTTGCTGTGGATGTGGCTCGCCATCGGTGGCTTCGGTCTGGTGCTGGGCGTCGCTGCAATCGGCATCGCCGTGTGGGCAGTCAGCTAGTCCGGAGCGAGGGCGAGCGTCCGCAGGGCCCAGCTGTTGTCACCGTGATTGTGCAGGTGAAGCACCACGGGAGTGCCAGCGGGCAAGCGTTCTGGCACCGTCCACTGACCCCTGAAGGTGGTGTCACCCGAGGGAATTGGCGCCCACTGCTCGAACACAAGGTGCTGCTCGATGTAGACCGCGAAGTGGGCCTCGGACTCGGCCCCAGCGCGCAGCGGGCTGTGCCAGCCCATCCAGTCGACCACGTCCCCTTCAGCAAGCGTGCCCGGCAAGGGCTGCTCGAGCAGTGCCCAGCCGCACTCGCCGCTGGTGTCGATGTCCACAAAGTCGACCCAACGCTGCCAGACCGCATGGTTGCAGTCGGGCTGGTCGAAGTCCCCAGCCGGGTCCTGGCTCAGATCGAGGGCGAGCCACTTGTCGTGATCGACCAGGCTCTCCCCCGGGTTGAGTGGCTCGACGCAGGCGCCAAGCATCACCAACAGACCTACTGCGCGACGTTGCAATCGCTGTAGAACTGGATCTCTGGCGTGAACAGGTGCTCGGTATAGGTCGCGCACACGTGGGTGTGGTACCGGCCGGTGAAGTATGTGGTGGTCCCGTCGCTGATGTCACCGCTGTGCCCGTTCTGGGCATCAAAGTCACCGGTGCTGGGCGTCGAGCCATCGAGCTCGGTGCAGCCCAACACCAGCGCGCCATCGCACATCATTCCGTACAGCTCGGCGTCGCCCTCGCCGATGGCTTGCATCACCTCGAGAGGCCCCTCGGTCTCGGTGTGGTAGTGGTAGTCGCCGGCGTTTGCGGGGTGGCCATTGTAGTCGTCGAAGGTGAACTTTTCGTCGTTGATGTCGTCGCCAGGGCCCGCCTGGTCGTTGAAGATCATCACACTGTCGATGGCGACGCCCGCCGGTCCCATCTTGTACTCGTTGCTGTCGGTGTTCGCGACCGTGTCGACCATGCTCGATGCAATCGTCAGGCCTCTGGACGTCGGGTCCAGCTCAATGGTGTAGCTGACGTTCTGAGCGGAAAGCGAGTTCGGGTTCGGGTGGTAGTCCGAGCCTCGGTCGTAGTTGAACTCGGCATAGTTGGGGTCGCCCTCGCCCCAGTAGTAGCTCGCATGTGGAGGCAATCCTTCAGTGGTGATCTTGACCGAGTCGGTGCCCACCATCTCGATGTCGACACAGTGGAAGTACTTCTTGAAGAAGTCCGGCACATCGTCTCCGACGGTCCCCTCACAGTTGTCGATGGTCCGTTGATCGTCCGTATCGGTGTCGGTGTCCGTCTCGGCCGGGTCGGTGTCGCTTCCGCCATTGCAGGAAATGAGCGGCAAGATCAACATCAGGTGGCGCATGGGTGGTTCCTCCGCGCTCAAGGTACATCGCATCGGGTGTGACGCAAACCACAGCACCCCGAAGGAATGTTGTGGATTGTGAAGGAGCGATTCAGACGCCGTTTCGGTACAGGTCCACAAAGGCCGGAGTGGCTTTGCCCATCGTCCACGTGATGGTGCCGTTCACGGCAAAGCGATTCCACTTCACATAGACGGCAGACCAAGCCGCGGCGGTGATCGTGCCGTCCTCAGCAGGCTCGGCCAACAGCCGACACACGGTCGTGTGAAACAAGAATCGCCCGAGTCCGGCGGCCACCGAGCCACCCGACTCCCACTGCCGCGCCATGATGAACGAGCGCAGCACCACGGTCAGGTAGTCCTGGGCATCGTCCGACCAAGGGGCCAAGGTGCCCGCTTCAGCCCGCTCGCGCGCCGTATCGATCCAAGTGCTCATCTGAGCGGCAAAGGCGACCTGCTGCGGGTTGCCTGCTGATTGGTCCGTCGCAAGAACCTTGTCCATCACCATGCGGAACGCCTGAAGAACGGCCCGACAGGCCATCAGTCCGCGCACGGGGTTTGGCGTGCCTCCGGGGCGCTCCGCCAGCTCGTTCATGGCATCCCGCAGGGCCGCAACCCCCCCCTCGGGGGATCGCACGCTGGACTCGAGCACAGCGAGCAGCCTTGGCTCCCAGACCAGCCAGTCGTCGATGCCCACATCGAAGCCGGGAAACACATCCACCGCCAGCGGCTCGAACTTCCGCTGCTTGATGACGCGGGGCAACGCGACCGCGTCAGCTGCTCCCTGCTCGATCGTGCTGGCGTCTTTGAAGGTCTTGTGGAAACCTGCACAGTCGGCGCGCACGATGGCCACAAGCCCGGTCGGGTCCTCAACGGTGTGGAACGGAAACTCGCGGCAGAACGACGGCTTGGCCTCGGCACCAAAACGGCCATGGATGGCGCACAGGTTGTCGTCCTGCAGAAATACGCAGTGATCATCCTTCTTTGTGAAGTAGATGACCTCGTTGCCCCCAGGGTCGGTGCGCACTTCATGCCAGGGCTGGGCTGCAGCCGGCGGCCAATGCTTGTCGATTTCGAGCTTCTTGAGCCCCTCGACAATGGTGGCGGACACAGGTCCAAACTCGTACCCACGGCAGCAATCGCCGCAGGCCGAGCAATCCCATCTGACCCCGGAGGGTGTTCTCACTGTGGTCTGGCTCATGCCGGGACTATACTTCCCGCCCGATGCGCATGCTCCTTGTCCCAATACTTGTTCTCGCGCTGCTGCCTGGCTGCAAGAACAGCTGCCAGAAGATCTGCGTGCGCATGGCTGAGTTCGCCGAGGACGAGTGCGGCATGTTCGTCTCGCCCGAAGAAATCAGCTGCTGCATGACCGCCCAATCGGGCTCGAATTCGGCCGGAAATCGGTCAACGTGCCGCGAGTTCGGCTCAAGCGCCGACATCGCCGATACATGGACGTGCAACGATCTTGAGGATTACGGCCCCTTTTCGGGCGGTGAGTGCGACGTTAGCGGAACCGATGACACGACAGATTGACCGGTAGCTACACTGTAGTCAGCATTTATCGTTCGTGAGGATCACGGTCAGTGGCCGATTTCTCCCCAGAAGCATTCGGAAAGTACTACCTCGTCGACAAGATCGCCGTGGGTGGAATGGCAGAGATCTTCAAGGCGAAGACGTACTCCCATGGCGGGTTCGAGAACCTGCTGGTCATCAAGCGAATCCTCAATCACCTGGGCGACAACGACGAATTCGTCGAGATGTTCATCGATGAGGCCAAGGTCAGCGTTGCGCTTCAGCACCCGAACATCGTGCGCATCTTCGACTTCGGCAAGATCCTCGACAACTACTTCATCGCCATGGAGTGCGTCGACGGAAAGGACGTGCGCAACCTGCTGCGCAAGCTGTCCAAGCAGCGAGAATTCCTGCCGCTGCCCTTCGCCGCCTACATCGCCCACGAGGCCGCCAAGGGCCTCGACTTCGCCCATAAAAAGACCGACATCGGAGGCCGGGGCTACGGCATCGTCCATCGCGACATCTCGCCCAGCAACGTGCTGATCTCGTACGGCGGCGAGGTCAAGATCGCCGACTTCGGCATCGCCAAAGCCGAGAGCAACTCGTACAAGACCCGCGACGGCG
>CAYYHT010000672.1:955-4527 GCA_964471355.1 uncultured Enterobacteriaceae bacterium | reverse complement strand
GCGCCCCATGGCCGCCAGCAGCTCGTAGTCGCTTGATGAGCGCACGTCGACCCCGGGAGTTGGGTCGGACCCCTCGCCAAGCAATTCCTCCATCATCATCGGGTAGGCCTGTTCGCCCATGCCCAGGCCATAGGCCTCGCCTGCATTCCACCCGTCGGCGTGCACACCGCAGTTCGTTGCGAGGGCACCGTTCCACTCACTGTCGCTGGGATCGAGCTCTTGGGCCTGTTGCCAGAGTCCACAGGCACGGTCCACCTCGCCGGACGCAAACAGCACGTCGGCAAAGTCGCCGAGGGACTCGTCGTTCATTCCGCCGCCCAGCATCATCGATTCCATCGCCTCGGCCATCGCCTCGGGCCCGCCGACGCTGGCGATGCCCCCCTGCCACTCGCCGTCGCTGGGGTCGAGCCGCATGGCGTACAGGTAGTACTTCAGCGCCTGTTCGGTGTTGCCCATCGCCGCGTACTTGTCGGCCAGGTCTCCCCACAGCTCGTCGTCTTCGGGGTTGCGGAGTGCACGGCGTTCGAGCGCCTTGACCCGGCCCGCTCCGACGGTGGCCATCTGCGTGACGGCCACTTCACTGGTGGGGTCGAGGGCTGCGGCACGGCCATAGGCCCGCAACGCGGCATTGTCGCGACCCTTCTTTTCATAGGCGTCGCCGAGGTCCATCCATGCCTGGGCATTCAGTGGATCTTCGAGGGCTGCTTTCTTGGAATCACGCACGCCGGCATCGGCAGTGGGCATGGCTAGCATGGCGAGGACGAGGGTCAGCATCGGGGCTCCTGACGGTCGGTGCCAAAGATTGACCTCCTCCGCTAACGCTGGTTCGTCACGATGGGTCTGGGATGCAATTGAGGCCATCTTGAATGAGCTGGGTAGCAGCGGCTGTGAGGGGTTGCTGCGAACTTCACTTTATGAACTGCGCACTTGTTAAAGTAAACCTTATGGTTAAAGTGGCCCTGCCAGTGCTCGAGTCCCTTCGGCTTTGGCCTGTCTTGCTGCCTACAAACCAAGAGGACAAACCAATGTCTGAAGCGTCGGTCTACCTAGTCGTCACATCCATCCCCAACCCCGCCAAGCTGGAGCTTTTGGAAAAGTATGCTTCGCTCGTCATGCCCCTATTGATCAAGGGCGGCGGCGAACCCGTTGCTCGGTACGGCGTGATCGAGGAGCTGGGTGGCGCGGGAGGCCCAAAGTCGATGGGTGTGATCAAGTTCCCGAGCGCCCAGGCGATCAAAGATGTCTTTGCGACCGACGAGTTCATCGCACTCGCGGAGTTGCGGGACGAGGCCACCCTTGGTGTGAATCAGATGATCTGTGCCGCCGTCTGAGTGTCATCCGCGCCGCATGGCGAAGCAACTGCGCTTCGCCAACAGGTCCGGTTAGTGGATCGGGCGCCTCACTGGAGGCTCCTGTGAAAGGAGACACATGTCCACTCGTCGCTACCGGATGCTCTGTCCGATTGCACGGGCCCTCGATTACGTCGGTGATCGCTGGACTCTGTTGATCCTAAGAGACCTGCACGCGGGTCCGGTACGCCACAAGGAGTTGGCTGCCGGCCTGACGGGCATTCCGTCCAACCTGCTGGCGACGCGGCTCAAAGAGCTCGTGAACAACGGCCTTGCCGAGAAGAAGTCCACTGAACATGGCGTTCAGCTCTACGGGCTGACCGACCTCGGCGAGACCACCAGCGGTGTCTTGTTCGAGCTCGCCCAGCTCGGAGTGCGTCTTCCTGCTGAAGTCGACCCCCGACCACCGGGCAACTTCAGGCTGGCCGCCGTCACCCTCAAAGAAACCCTGTCGCGGGTCCGGGATGACTCCGATTTCCACGTGGAACTTCGGATCGATGGGGAGCCGCTAGACATCCGTGCGCAGGATGGACGCATTCAGGTGCGGTATCGACGAGCCACGGATCCGCAGGCTGTGATCTCTGTGCCGTACGAACCGATGATCGCCTGCGGAGACGGTCAGATCACGCAGCAGGCCTTTCGGGCCGCTGTCACTGTCGATGGCGATGTGGAAGCCGCGGGCCAGTTCCTTCAGCGCCTCGAAGACGGGAACAGGTAGCTGGTTGACTTGGCTGACATAGCAATCGACTGAGACCGCAGGTCCAGTAGGATGAGACCGCAACAGGGGGCATCCCCCTTGCGCTGACCATCACACTCTGTGGCGCGAGCAAAGGCACGCTACGAGCGGTCACCCGGCGGGGAGCCCTTTGTAGGGCTCGGCCTACCAGCCGAGCCCTTCGTGCGTCTGGAATACCAACGGATCAGCCGTTCGCGAGCAGACTGGGCGTGGCAACGAGACTGGCACCTGTTCCGAGATGCAATGGTGGCGGCCATCCAGCGGCATGGCCCCCTGCTGCGAGGGGAGACCGTGACAACAGTCGCGTAGCCAGCGAGACGCCTTGCCAGGCCAAGCTCGACCTAGCGACCCCGTAGAGCGATTCCGGCCGACTGCTCGAGGATCCAGGACACGAACGACCGGGTCGCCGCGGACTGAAAGTCGTGGTTCGGCCACACCACCCACAGGGTCAGCGACGCGCCCTCCCAGTCCGGAAGAAGCCGCTGCAGTTCGCCACTTGCCAGCCGATCTCCGGCGAGCCACTCCGGCACGAGGACAGGCCCGGCGCCCTGCCTGGCGAGGGCCTCGAGGAAGCCGCCGGTGTTTGCGACCACCATGTGGTCCGGTCGGACGGTGGCGCGCTCCTCTCCCCGGTACAGCACCCACTGCCGAGCATCGGGTCCCCCGAAGAGCAGGCCCCGTGCGTGGCGCAGGTCGCCGGGGACCGTCGGCTCACCATGACGCGCCACCCAGCTCGGGCTGGCTAGTAGCGACGGCCCGCCTCGGTGGGCCGCACCTCGCGAGTCGTCCGGACCAACAGCGCGGCCTCGAGGTCGCGCTCGAGGTCGCGGATACGACGGCTGACGCTGGACTGGTTGACGCCGAGGAGGCGCGCTGCCGCCGAGAAGCTCTTCAGCTCGACGACGGACAGGAAGGTCCGCATGGCCACTAGCTCGTTGTTCATTCATGCACTCCATGCATAAAACATATGCCATCGACGACAATACTATGTGCCTTTGCGATGACTATCTTCCCCTCGGTGGCAGAGAGCCACCCCAAGAACCCTGGAGAAAGCAACATGTCGCGATTCACGAACAAGACGGCCCTGGTCACCGGTGGCGGCACCGGCATCGGTCGAGCCATCGCTAAGGCCCTGGTCGCCGAGGGCGCCAAGGTCGTCGTCGCCGGACGTCGGGAACAGCCCCTGAAGACGCTGGCCGCCGAGCACCCGGACGCCATCCGCTACACTACCCTCGATGTGACCGAGAGTGGCTCCTCTGCCCGAGCCGTCGCCTTCGCGGTAGAGACATTCGGCGGCCTCGATGTGCTCGTGAACAACGCCGGTACGCTGGGTGCGATGGGTCCACTGGCCGCCGCGAGCGACGAGGCCCTGCGTCAGACCTTTGCCGTCAACGTCGAGGGCGTGTTGATCACCACCCGCGAAGCACTCCCCGCCTTGTCGGCGAGCGGCGGCGCCATCGTGAACATCTCATCCACTGCTGCGCGTC
>CAYYHT010000672.1:0-945 GCA_964471355.1 uncultured Enterobacteriaceae bacterium | reverse complement strand
TCACGCCCGCACTTGCCGTCGAGCTCGGCCCCCAGGGCATCCGGGTGAACGCCGTCGCGCCCGGCACCACCCAGACCCCCATGACCGACGCGCTGCCCACCGAGATGACCCAGGCGATGGTCGCCCAGACCCCGCTCGGTCGCATCGGCCAGCCCGAGGACATCGCCAAGGCAGTGCTCTTCCTCGCCAGCGACGACGCGTCCTGGATCACGGGCCAGGTCCTGCAGAGCAGCGGCGGCCTGATGCTCTGAGCTCTGGGCGATGGCCCCATCTTGAACTCGAGCGCCCAGGCCGAATCGCCCTGGGCGTTCGACGTTGGAAGCTGCCGTCTCCTGGACACCGAGTTCGAGCCGTGTCCGGATCAGCGCCGCAGTATGGCTACAGCTGCACAGACTACGCCTGGAAGTCAGCCGTCACCCGGTCGCAGTAGTCGTACAGCGCCTTGGCGGCGTCCACGTCCTTCGCCGCGTCCGCTTCGCGCGCCACCACTGCATCTGCGTAGTAGGCACCGACCGCAAGGGCTTCCGATGGCATCACCGCCACCAGGGCCTGCGTGCGAGCACCCACATCCGGCGTGATCGGCCGCTGGCCCCGACGGTGGAATCTCCGAGCAGTATGTCGACGTGATCACCGAAGACGTGTGCCGTATGGCGCCGGCAGTGGCTCTCTTCGACGGCACCTGAGGCCTGCGCTCAGGCACGGGAGGCGGCTGGCTCTTCGAGTCCAGGTTGGGCCAGTCGCGCATCGTTGGCAGGTGCGCTTGCGCTGTTCGGGCCGAATGAACCCGTGGCCAGCGTTCGCATGCCGGTCGACAGCGGGAGCCAAGTGGATGCGTCTGGGTGGACAAGGGGCTGACGCCCAAAGGTCGCTGCTGATGGTCTAGGATGCGTTCATGGTGCGTCGCGACGACGAGGATGAACAGCTTGGAATGCCATTCGGGCTGCG
>CAYYHT010000671.1:0-4536 GCA_964471355.1 uncultured Enterobacteriaceae bacterium | reverse complement strand
GGGTTGCTTCTTGGTCCCCGGACCCAGCCAGCTCGAGACGGAAGAGCCCGAAGACACCGAAGACACCGATGACGGTCCCGGTTTGGGAATCGATGGCGACGGAGATGGCTACGACTCCGAGGCGTCCGGCGGCGACGACTGCAACGACTTCGACGCGAACATCTTCCCCGGGGCAACCGAGGTTCCCGGTGACGGAATCGACCAGGACTGCAACGGCTCCGACGCCACGCAGACCACCATCGACGTCGACAACGACGGCTACGCGTCCAGCGTCGATTGCGACGACAACGACGCCGACATCCATCCCGGCGCCATCGAAGAATGCGATGGCATCGACCAGGACTGTGACTCGGCCATCGACGAGGACGGGTGCTTCGTGCCCTTCTACTTCGGGGCAGAGGCCCAGTTTGGCTACGACGCTAGCAGCGACACCATCGTGCCCTACAGCGTCGATGGCGCTCAGATCGACGTCAGCCTGATCATCAATCTGTATACCGAGGAATACCTAGCGACGGCCGACGAAGCCGAGCAGTGCACGGTCCTCCTAGAACACACTGGGCCCATCACCCCAGCCACCTGGGTCGGTGGGGACGACGCGTGGCTGACCTGGGACATGCCAAGCTCGGCGGCGACCTCGACCGACTGCGAGAACCTCGACATGCTCTGGCCCTCTGACGTCCCCGGCACAGTGGCTGCTTGGGGCTGGGGCGCCGGAATCGGCCCCATCGACTCGGGTCTACAGACCGACCTGCAGTCGCAGGTGGACGGCGCCGGTCTGGACTGGGCGGCTGACTGGGCTCCAACAGTGTCTGGCGGGGGCTTCAAGTCCGGACTGCTGGCCGGAGATGCCAGTTTCCCCGACGCGTACGCAAACGTGAACTTCGCCCGCGCATACGAGGTGGACTCGACCATGGAGCTGTCGAACAGCACCGATCCCGTCTTGTTGCCGACCAGCGCAATGAGCTCAGAGGGCATGCCAACGGGGGCCTATGTCACCCGGACATTCTACCTGTTCAGCGGCGCCGAAAACCTGGCCGCGCCTCCGTAGAATGGCCTAGCTGCCCCAGGGACCGTCCCGAGCGACCTTGCTAATGACAGCCGCGCCGACTGCATCGCTCCACACGTTGACCGACGTGCGCGCCATGTCGGCCACGCGATCGACAGCCAGCAGGACCAACACCGCCTCGGAGTCGAGGCCCGCCGCATCGAACACCACGACCATCATCACCGTGCCCGCATGGGGAATGCCGGCCGCACCCACGCTGACGGCAAGCGCGGTGATCGCAATGCCGAGCTGTGCCGCCGAGGTCAGCTCAAAGCCAGGCATCATCTGGGCCACGAAGAGCACGGCAACGACCTCGTACAGCGCCGTGCCATCCATGTTCACAGTGGCGCCGAGCGGAAGCGTGAAGCTGGCCACCCCGTCGGGCACCCCCGCACTGCGCACGCCCTCGAGGGTGACGGGCAGCGTGCCGGCACTCGACGCTGTCGAAAACGCCGTTGTGAGCGCGTCTTCGAGGTGCATCGCATAGGTCAGGGGATTGCGCTCGGCGACGAAGTGAAGCAGCAAGGGCAGCGTGATGGCGCCGTGAATGATCAGCCCGGCGAACACGGCAATCAGGTACCAGCTGAGCTGGGCCGCCAGAGCGACGCCAGTCGAGGCACAGACAAAGACCAGGTACCCAAAGATGCCGACGGGAGCGAGCCACAGGATGGCGTTCACCATGTTGCTCATGACATCGAAGACAGCCTTGAAGAAGTCACCGATGATCTGCTGAGTCTTGCCCCCAGACCGCACCGTAAAGACGCTGAACAACACCGCAAAGAACACGACTCCCAAGATTCGGCTGTTGCTGGTCGCCGCGGCAATCGGGTTCTCGGGCACCACACGCGTTGTGATGTCAGACACCACCCCAAAGAGCGTGTGCTGCTTGGGAGGCTCGACCTCGATTCCACGCACCTGCAGCTCGGCATTGGCCGCCTCGAGCAGGGTGTTGTAGTCCATGCCCTCACCGGGCCGAATGACGGACACAACCAGCAAGCCGGTGATGACGGCCATGCAGCTGGTCAGCATGTAGTAGCCAACCGTGTACAGCCCCAAGCGCCCGAGTCCACGCTCGCCGACGCCGACGATGGCGGTGACGATGCTGGCGAACACGAGTGGCACGACCACCATCTGCAGCAGCGTAAGAAAGACGTGGCCTAAGAACTCGCCACCCCAGCCGATCTGAAGTGCTAGGTCGCGCTCGATATAGCCGTTGTGGCTCGCGAAGTTGAGCGACAGCCCCACGCCGATGCCCAGGACCATGGCGGCAGCAATCGCGTGGTGAAGCTTCATGGCGGCAGTCTATTCCGTCGACGAGGCGATGCTTGCGCCCGTTTATTTGCCGATGCAGAACCGCGTGAACAACTCGTCCAGAACCGCCTCGCGGGTATCGACTCCGCGAATCGAATCCAGCGCCTCAAGCGCTTCGATGACCACGGACGCAGCCACCGCTGGACCGGCCGCGGGCAGCGCCTCGCAGGCCTCGGCACACAGCTGTGCCACTTGGGTCAGCAGGTCGCGCTGCCGGACCGATGCGATGAGCAAGCGACTGCTGCCAGGCTCCTCTCCAACCAAGGCACGGTGCATCGCCTTGATGAGCACATCGACGCCCTGTCCTGTGGGCGCCACTGTCTCGATCGCACCGGGAAAGACGGAGCCACCCCCATCGACACCGTTGCAGACCACCAGACGCGGTCGGTCTGCGGTTCGCTCCAAGATCGCCATCTCGCTGGGGCTCGGTCCATCGTGTCGAGCGCGAAGCACCACCACCAACAGATCGGCCTCGCCAGTGAGCTCGAGCGCCAGGGCCAGTCCGGCGGCTTCGACCGGATCGTCGGTCGGTCGCTCTCCTGCGGTGTCCAGCAGCGTGATCGCCAGTCCATCGAGCATGGTGGCCACCTCGAGCACATCGCGGGTGGTGCCAGGCGCATCGTGGACCAGGGCGCGTTTGCGACCGAGCAGAGCATTGAAGAGCGTGCTCTTTCCGGCATTGACCGCACCGACCAGCGCCACCCTCGCACCTGCGACCCAGACACGTCCCACCGACTGGGTCGCCGCCAAGTCCGTGCACTCGCCTTGGATGCGCTTCAAGCTGCCCAAGAGCTGTTCGTCCACTTCGACGGCAAGCTCGTCGCCCGGGTAGTCCAAGCGCGCCTCGAGCTCTGCGGCGATGGTTCGCAGTCGGGAACTGACTTCATCCAGAAACCGCCCGACACGGCCATCGAAGGCGTCTCGTGCCACCTCCAAACCCCGGGCTGTCGTTGCTGCACTGGCTTGCAGCACCGCTTCGGCACGGACCAGATCGAGCTTGCCATTCAACACCGCACGCCGGGTGAACTCACCGGGTCCAGCCAAGCGAGCGCCCGCCGATACGGCTGCAGACACAAGGCGCTCCACGATGAGTGGATTGCCATGCACGCTGAACTCAACGGTGTCTTCGCCGGTATAGGTCGCGGGCCCCTTTGCCAGGGTCACCAGACCATCGTCGAACACGCCCTGAGCGTCCCGCAGCCGCACCCGTCGTGGAGCTCCCACATCGAGCGCGCGGCTGCCCATGGACTCAGCGATCTCGCGACAGACCCCGTGCGACCCCTCTCCCGAGAGGCGCACAACGGCCAGTGCGCTGTGGCCCCAGGCAGTCGCTGGAGCCACAATGGTCACGCTACTCGTCGCTCTCTTCGGCGTCGTCCGAGGCGAGCTCGGGAACGACCTTCACGACCTTGGTGCCGTCGTCCTTCTCGTCAGAGACGGTGTCCACGCCATCAAGCTCTGCGATGGTGACGTGCACGATGCGGCGATCGTAGCTGTTGAGGTCGAGGTTGATGGTGATGGCCTTGCCGCTCTCGATGGCCTTTTCGGCAGCACGAGTAGCGAGCGCCACCAGCTTCTCTTCCGGGTACTTGCCGCCGCCGCCCTTGCGGTCGCGGTCGCGGTCACGGCCGCGGCCGCCACCCTTGCCACGACCACCACGGTCGTCGCGGTCGTTGCGGTCGTTGCGATCTTCGCGACGCTTCTTGCCGCCGTCGGGGTCGTCGACGTCGAACTCGAGGAACAGGTCGCCGAACTCGGCGCGGGCCAGAGCCAACTTGAGCAGGCTGCGGACCGAACGCAGGGTTGAGCCCCGCTTTCCGATCAGACGGCCGGCGCGGTTGACGATGACCTTGAGGTGGACTTCTTCTCCGCCCTGACCGGCTTCGACAGTGCCTTCGAGGTCCATGTGACCGAGCAGTGCCTCCATCCAGCCCTTGGCGAACGCGCTAGCGGCGGTCTCTTCGAGCTCGATGTCTGCCTTGCGCTCGCGACGCGGCTTGTCGTCGCGATCGCCACCACGGCCTCCACGGTCGTCGCGGCCACGGCCACGGTTGTCGCGGTCACGGCCACCACGGCCTCCACGGCCTCCACGGCCTCCACGGTCGTCGCGGTCACGGCCACCACGGCCTCCACGATCGTCGCGGTCACGGCCACGGCCACGGTCGTCGCGGTCGCGTCCA
>CAYYHT010000670.1:0-4537 GCA_964471355.1 uncultured Enterobacteriaceae bacterium | reverse complement strand
CTGAAAGAAGCCGCCGTCTTGGTCTTGAAGGCTCGCAATGGTGCTGGCTGCAAGCTCGTGGGCGGCAATCAGCCATCGCCGCTCGTGGGGTCGGGCCTGGAACAGGTCGAGCAAACCATCGGCCACAAAGGCCTGATCTTCGAGGGTGCCCGGCGCGTCGCCGTGGACCAACCGCGGCAGCAAACCGTCATCGCCTCGGCTCTGCATCACGGCAAGAGCACAACGAGCCGCGGCATCGACCCACGCGTCAAAGCCCAGCAGACGTCCCGCCTCGGCCAGGCCGCCGATTGCTAGGCCATTCCACGCCACCACCAACTTGTCGTCCAGAGCCGGACGAGTGCGCTCGTCGCGGAACTCGCGCAGCAACATGCGGTCGGCTCGTGAAGGCGCATCGGCTTCGACGAACAACACCGTCCGCCCGTGCTCAAAGTTGCCCTGCGGTGAAATGCCAAACACGGGTGCGGGCACCTTGGCTTCGGCCATCTCTTCTGGAGTGAAGGTATAGAAGAAGCCCTCGCCGCCCGGATCGTCCGCGTCTTCGCTCGAGAAGAAGACGCCGCTGTCATGGCACAGGTCGCCGAACAGGTAGGACACCAGATCGCGGCAGACCGAGACCCACTCCCGCGCAAGCTGGGGGTTTGAGTCCGCATAGAGCGAGGCCGCACGCGCATAGACGCGAAGCAGCTGGGCGTTGTCATAGAGCATCTTCTCGAAGTGCGGCACCGTCCACTTGCGGTCCACGCAATAGCGATGGAAACCGCCGCCAAGGTGGTCGTGCAGGCCGTGGCGGCGCATGGCCTCGAGGGTGCGGGCCAAGCGCTCGCGGGCTCCGGGCAGCTCGTCGGCGGCCGCGAGCAGCAACAGCTCGAGATTGGCGGACTGGGGGAACTTGGTCTGGCTGCCCATGCCGCCGTACAGGTCATCGTGCAGACTCAGCAGCTTGGTGACCGCCGCGCGGTACGACGCCATGTCGAGGGCGCCGTCGTGAGGGGGGGCCTGCTGGGCCAGCGCCTGCACCAAGCGGCCGGAGACCTCGACGATGCGCTCGCGGTCTCGACGCCACAGGTTGGTGATGCGCTGCAGCACCTGCTTGAAAGACGGTGCGCCGTGTCGCGGTTCGGGCGGCAAGTACGTGGCACCGGCGAACGGTTGCAGGTCTGGCTTGAGAAACAGGTTCGCAGGCCAGCCGGCATGGCCCTGCAGGTGAACGAGTGCCTCGATGTAGATGGCGTCGACGTCCGGCCGTTCCTCGCGGTCCACCTTGATGGGCACAAAGTGGGTGTTGAGGAACGCAGCGAGGGCCGGGTCCTCGAACGACTCATGCTCCATGACATGGCACCAATGACATGCCGCGTAGCCGATCGAGAGCAAGATGGGCTTGTCCTTTGAGCGGGCGAGCTCAAACGCCTCCTCGCCCCATGGATACCAGTCCACAGGGTTGTGCGCATGCTGCTGCAGGTACGGTGAAGTCTCATCGATGAGTCGGTTCGTGTAGTCGTGCATTGACCTGTCAACGATGCGGGTTAGCCCGCGGAATGCCTACACCCAAGAGCCGGGCAAGAGTCGCTCGTAACTTCGTCAAGCGCTACGGTCCCGATGGCTTTCAGCGATTGCTGACAGCCCTGTCCAATGGCGAGTCTGGACAGGCGATCGCCCATGAGTTCAGCGTCAGCCGCGAACGCGTGCGCCAATGGAAGAACACCTTCGGACGCGTGGTCACGATCTACCAGGTGCATCCCGAGGTGCAGCGCCTGCTCGACGAGACGGGCAGCAAGAAGGTCGATGCGCCCGGTCCTATCGACCTAGACATCAGCTTCTAGCTAGCGTTTACGTCGATTGCGACGTCGTCCGCCGCCACCTTCGCCCTCTTTGGGCGTGGCAGCGACCGCCTTTTCCAGAACCTCGAGCATGGTCTCGCCGAACCACTCGACCTGCCACTGGCGCACGTCGGGAATCTCGCCGAGCTCTTCGAGGTTGGCGGGGTGGTGCGCAACGATGGCCTTGAGGGTGCCATTGCTGGCGACGCCCACTGGGGTCATCAGCGGATCGTCGTCGCACAGGCGGTTTCGCCAGGTCTTCAGCGCGTTGAATGCGCGCTCTGCGGTGCGGCCGGTGAGCTTGGGCGGGGGCCCGGCACGCTTCGGGTTTCGGGCTGACCGTGGAATCTTGAAGTCGTCCTCGAGCCCTTGTTTGACGGCTTCGATGATGTGCGAGGCGTACTTCTTTTTCATCGCGGACTTGCGCGGGAACATGCGGTCGAACGCGCCCATCGTCTCGGGACGCTTGGCAGCGACGTCGATCAGCAGCTGATTGGGAAGGACCTTGAAGGTCGGGCGGTCGATCTTGCGCGCCACGCTGTCGCGGTACAGGTACAGCCGCTTGAGCACGCGTTTGCCAGTGTCGTCGAGGGTGCCCGAGTGCTTGATTTTGAGGTAGCCGTCCTCGTCGAAGCCCTTGCTGGCCCATTCGCGGCGCTCGAGAATCTCGCACTCTTCTTCGAGATGATGCAGGCGGCCGCGCTTCTTGAGCTTGCGGATGAGAATCTCACGAATGGCCAGCAGCCAGTGAGTGTCGCCACGTGCATAGTCGAGGTGCTCGTCCTTGAGGGGGCGAGCAGCCCAGTTGTGCCGTTGGTACTTCTTGTCGATCGTGTGGCCAAAGTACTCGCCGATCAGGTCGGCGAGTCCCAACTTTGGCAGGCCCAGCAGCTGAGCGGACACCATCGAGTCGAAGATGTTGTGGATGTCGAATCCGAAGTCGCGCTTGAGGCACACGATGTCGTAGTCGGCGCCGTGGAAAATCTTCACGATGTCCCGGTTGGCCATCACATCATTGAGCGGGCTCAAGTCTGAAACCGCGAGCGGGTCCAAGATGTAGTCCTTCTCGAGATCCGAGAACTGGATCAGGCAGACCTTCTCTTGGTAGTGATAGAAGCTGTCGCTTTCGGTGTCGATGCCGATGATAGGCACCTTAGCGAACGTATCGGCCATGTCCTGGAGCGCTTGCGCGTCCTCGACCATAATGAGTGGGGTGTCTCCGAACATCGATCCTCGCGAGACCGCGCCTAGCTTGCAATTGTGGTTTGTGCCACCATGGCGGCCGGGGGAGATCTGGCAGAGCGGAGAACACTGCATGCATCCAGAGCATGAGCCCGTCCACAACGTTGCTTCCGAACTGAAGAATCGCTTTGGCGATGCTCCGGCAATCGGACTCGTTTTGGGGTCCGGGCTCGGACCGGTCTTAGACCGAATGAACGTCGAAGGTGTCGTTGACGCGGGGGAAATCGGCTTGCCGGTCTCTACCGTCAAAGGGCACGCCGGCAAGATTGTCGTTGGCGAGTTCGGCGGACAGCGAATTGTTGCCCTCAAAGGCAGGGTTCACCTGTACGAGGGCTATGGAGCGCAGAAAATCGTTCGCTATGTGCGCGCTTTCAAGGTGTGGGGCGTCCAGAACCTGGTGCTTTCCTGCTCCGCGGGTGGCGTCGCCGACCGACTCGATGCGGGCGACATCATGGTGCTGTCCGACCACATCAACTTGATGGGTGACAGTCCGTTGATTGGCCCCGCCTGGGATGTGCGCTTCCCGGACATGTCCGAGGTGCACGACAAGCACATGCGCGCCTGTCTCAAGGCTGCCGCCGAAGAGGTGGACGTTCGCATCCAGGAAGGCGTGTACACAGCGCTTCACGGGCCCGCATACGAGACTCCTGCCGAGATTCGTATGCTGGCGGCGACCGGCACCGGCGCTGTCGGCATGTCCACGGTCCCCGAGCTTCTTGCCGCGGCCGAGTGCAAGCTTCATTGCTGCGCGATTGCCGTCATCTCAAACAAGGCCGCTGGATTGACCGACGAGGTGCTTTCTCACTCCGAGGTCACGGCCAAGGCGAACGAGGTCGGCGGGTCCGTCGCTGACATCCTGGAGAACGCCGTTGCCCGATTCTGAGCTCACGGCGCAGGATCAAGAGCTGCTGGACGCCGCGATGGGTGTGCGCGGCAACGCCTATGCCCCCATCAGCAACTACCGGGTTGGGGCGGCCATCCGCATGAAGGACGGCGGCATCGTCGTCGGCTGCAACGTCGAGCACATCATCTTGGGCATGACCTCATGTGCCGAGGTGGTGGCGGTTCAGTCTGCGGTGGCAGGCGGCAATCGAGACTTCGGCGACTGTGCCGTCATCACCTCGAGCAGCCCGCCCGCAACTCCATGCGGAAATTGCCGGCAGCTTCTCAACGACTGGGGAGTCGAGCGCGTCATCTGCGGCAATGTGCAGGGCGAGGTTCGCGTCTTCCTGCTCTCCGAGTTGTTGCCTCACTCTTTCGAGCTGCGTGAGCCGCTCCCCCCGGATTCAGAATGAAGTTTGTCTCGACCGATGCGGCTCCTGCGGCCATTGGACCATATTCACAGGCTGTCATCGCTGGCGGGCTGGTGTTCTGCTCAGGGCAGATTCCCATCGATCCCGCGACCGGGCAGCTGGTTGTCGGCGACGTGGCCAGCCAGACTCGACTGGTGCTCAGCAATCTGGCAGCGGTGCTGCAAG
>CAYYHT010000669.1:0-4540 GCA_964471355.1 uncultured Enterobacteriaceae bacterium | reverse complement strand
ATGCGTTTCAGCCGTTCGGCAACCTTGGCCAGCTGTTGGTGGCGCCCGGGCACCAACACCGCAACGGCCCCCACAATGAACCGGATGATGTTCTGCAGATTCATCGCCACCCGGCCGCGGCTACTCTTTTAGAGCTGCCGCAATGGCTGCGTCCACGGCGCTGTCGGCCTTGCCCAGCTGGGCCTCGAGGTCGGAGCATGGAGCGAAGTCGTGCACCGTGACGAGGCGCTCGGGGGCCGTCCGGAAGGCTGTGCTGGTCTCGGCCAGCTCCAGTCGGCCGGCCCAGGGAGTCAGCTCGACAGTCGACAGACCGGGCTTGCTGGCGGTGAACACAACCGCGCAGCCCCCCTCTTGGTGGATGAGGACGGCGGACAGCGCCGCAGCCTTGCAGCCCGTGGCCAAGGGACAGGCGCGCTCGGGCGCGGGGCGCAGATCGACCTCGACCCCGGTGGTGGTGCCGCGGGCGTAGATGCGCTGCTGAACCGCCGCGGCAAGCTCATGCACAGCCGCATCTTCAGTGGTCGGGGTGATGCGCGGGTACAGCACCAGCAGCGCCCCGGCTTTGCCCTTTGAGGTTGTGATCTCAACGCCATCGCTGCCGGTGGCGAAGGCAAGGGTGCTGAGCAGGAACCAGATCATGTGCGACGCCTGCGCAGCAGCATCAGCGGGAGCAGTGCCAACAGGCCCAGGCTGCCGCCCTGCGGAGTGCTGGAGCAGCTGTGGCCGCCCTTGTACAGCTGTCGGTACAGGCCGTCGGGGTCCAGGTAGTCCGGCGTCAGGTCCTGGTCGGTGTCGCCAGTCCCCTCTTCTTCGTCGCTCGGGCCGTCGCCATCGGCGTCCAGGTCGCGCCAGTTGGGGTCGCCGTCGCCATCGACGTCCGGATCCCACTGCGGGTCGGCCTCTTCGATGGTCGGAATGCCGTCGCCGTCGTCATCCTCGTCGAGTCGATCTTCGACGCCGTCCCCATCGGTGTCCATGTCCGCCTCGTCGGCGGTGGGCACGCTGTCGTTGTCGTCATCGGGGTCGCGGAAGTCTTCGAGGCCGTCCAGATCGCTGTCGCCACCGCCCTCATCGGCGTCGGGCACCGTGTCGTCGTCGCTGTCGAGGTCGAGGAAGTCCGCTGTACCGTCGCCATCGGCGTCCTCGGCGAGCTCCTGCGAGTCGTCGATGCCATCACCATCGCTGTCGTCGTCGTGGTGGTTCGGCGTGCCATCGCCGTCGGCATCGTCCGCAAAGCCGCCCTCGACCAGCGTCGGAATGCCGTCGTTGTCGTCATCGTCGTCGATGTAGTCCTCGGTCCCATCGCCATCGGTGTCGGCGGTGCCGCCCTCGTCGAAGGTGTCGATGCCATCGCCGTCGTCGTCGGTGTCCTGGAAGTCCGGAGTGCCGTCCCCATCGGTGTCGGCACTGCCTTCAATCTCGTCGAGGACCCCGTCGCCGTCGCTGTCATCGTCGAGGTAGTCCGCAATGCCGTCGCCGTCGGTGTCTCCGTCGCCCTCGACCACACTCGGAATGCCGTCGCCATCGTCGTCGGCATCGAGGTAGTCCGGCGTGCCGTCCCCGTCGGAGTCGTCATCCATGGGATTGCCGTTGCCGTCGACGTCCTCATCGAGCGAAGAGATCCCGTCTCCGTCATCGTCGTCGTCGAGGAAGTCCGGGGTCCCGTCGGCGTCGGTGTCGTCGTTGGTCGGGTCGCCGTCGCCGTCGATGTCCTCGTCCTCGGAGAGCACTCCGTCATCGTCGTCGTCGAAGTCGAGGTAGTCCGGCGTGCCGTCCCCATCGCTGTCGTCGTTGGTCGGGTCGCCGTCGCCGTCGACATCTTCGGCTTCGGTGGATGCGCCGTCGCCGTCGTCGTCGGGATCGAGCACGTCAATGGTGCCGTCACCATCGGTGTCTTCGGGACTCGACACGTCGGACACTTCATCGCCATCTGGCACACCGTCGCCATCGGTGTCGGTGAGGTTCGGATTGCTGCCCAGGGTGAGGACTTCGTCGCCGTCGTTCAGGCCATCGCCATCGGTGTCGGCCACGTTCGGATCGGTGGTGCCAGCGACCTCGGTGTCATCGCTTAGTCCATCCCCGTCGGTGTCAACGACGTCGGGATTGGTGCCTAGGTCGCACTCTTCATTGACGTCGGTGAGCGTGTCGCCGTCAGTGTCCACCGTCGCGTCGGCCACTTCAATCGTAAAGGGAGCCGACCGGTCCTCGTGAATCCAGGTGTAGGTATCGAGGTAGGCGGCGTTTCCTTTGCCCCGGCCGCTGAGGTTGAAGTTGCCCCATGAGCGACTGTTGAAGTTGGGGAAGTGCGCGCCAGCGTAGTTGCCCGAGTCGACGCCCGTCGCCCCAGAGCTCACCCTCCCGAACACACCGTTGGGCATCAGCTCGGCGTTGGACTGCACCGCACCGTCGTTCCAGTACATGGGCAGGCCGGTTCGCAGCGCAGACCCATCGACGGCAAACAGTCGGAAGCCTTTGTACGAGGTCTCGATGTCACTCGCGACATAGTGGAACTCGCCAACGGTGAGCAGGATGATGCACTCATAGAAGCCTGCTGGAACCGGATCGCCGAGGTTGTCGGTGCCATCCCAGACCGTGTCATTGACGCCGATATCGCCGCCCGCGGACAGGATGTGCACGTCGTCATCGCTCGTGGTGTCGAACAGGCCATCGTCGTTGAGGTCGCAGATGACGTGCCAGGTGCCCTCGACATTGGAGGTCCACTCGAACTCGCCGTCGATGACTCCGGGACTGACCAGGTCGCACAAGCCGCCGAAGCTGCGGAAAGATGCGTCGGTAATCTGGGGGATGAGCGGGTTGTAGCTCGCGCGCTCGGGCGGATTTAGGTAGATCGGAAAGTCAACGGGCACACCGCCGCCGGTACTCGGAACGGACCGTCCGTTGGCTCCGGGGAAGCCCTCGCCATTGGCGCCGATGAAGTAGAGGCCACCGACAAGGCCCTCGGCATTGAGCTCGACGACGCCATCGTGGGTGTCGTCTCCGGCCGGGACGAGCGCATATACGCTGCCCGCCCACGATTGCCCCTCAGAGAAGTCGCAAGATCCGGCGCCACCAGGACCGCAGGCATCGACCCGCCAAGCGAGGCTCCATACGCGCCCACCGGTTGCTCCGGTCACCGTGATGTCCCAGTTGGGTTGGGCATCTTCGGGCACCACGTAGTAGCTGCCGACCCCAGCACTTGGGGTAATCGTGGCTCCATCGTTGAAGAAGCCCATCGACACAGCAGAAGACACACTCGACGCCGGCTCGAACACCTCGATGCGACCTGCACCCGTCCAGGTGAAGGTCTCGCCCGCGTTCAGGATGTCGACCGCCACGACGCTGCCAGTACGCAGCGTCTGCGTCGCGCCCATCTCGGCACTGCCTTCAGCAAAGGCAAGAGCAGCCAGCAGGGGAAGCAGGGACGTCACGGAGATTCCTCCTCATCATCCTGCCTGTCCAGCAGCAGAAACTCTACTCTTCTGTTCTCTTCGCGGCCTTCTGGGGTCTCGTTGTCGGCGATAGGCCGCGTTTCACCGTAGCCTGCGGCCATCAACTGGTCGGGCGAGACCCCTCGCGCAATGAAGTAGCTGCGAACCGATTGCGCCCGCTTCACAGACAGGCCCAGGTTGTAGGCGGCGCTGCCTTGAGAGTCCGTGTGGCCGCCAACCTCGATGCGGCCCACATCGGGGTTGTCCATGATGACCGTGCTGACCTCGTCGAGCAGCGCAAAGCTCTCGGGCTTGATGATCGCTTTGCCGGTCTCGAAATAGATCTTGTCGTCGATGACAATCTGCTGTTTCTCGATGCGCACGGCGGTCGGCTTGATGATGACCACCTCGACCACGGGAATGCGCTCGATGATGAGGACCAGCTCGTGAGGCTCGGCACCCACCGCGATCTCGACGTCCTGTTCAAAGACCAAGAAGTCCGGAGCTCCGACGGTCACATGGTGCATGCCCGGGCCGATGGGGGAACTGCCGCGAGACAGGGTGTCGAGGGCCATGGTGCCCTCTGGAATGCACAGCTGCTTGTCGCTGCTCCAGGTGACGGTGGCGCCGGGGACGGGCTTGAGTGTCGGGTCGGGTACGGGCTCGGCCGGCCCTGTGGAGATGACCACGGTGACCGGCTGATCGTCGGTCTCGACCACCTGTTCAACGTCTGCGAGATCGATGCGCTCGACCACCTGCACGTTGACCTGGTTGTCCAGCACGCGCTTGAGATCGACGCGAAGCTCGGCGGGACCTTCACCCACCTCCACTTCTCCGGAGCCAACCAGGCAATCCTCGGTGGTCGCTTCGGCCTTGATCTTGGTGCCCGGCATGGTCTTGTCGAAGGACAGCGGCTGCCCGCCGTAGACCACTTCCTTTGCCCCATCGTCGAAGCCCTCGATGTTCAGCTTGGTGCCCGGCCACGGCTCGTTCTCGTACAAGACGCGCAGGGTCAGGCTGCCCAAGTCATCGGGACAGCCGTCGTCGTCGAGCCACTCGTTCAGGCTCTCCCATTCGGTGGGACACGCATCGACGATGCCAGCGGGAGGCTC
>CAYYHT010000668.1:0-4545 GCA_964471355.1 uncultured Enterobacteriaceae bacterium | reverse complement strand
CGCGCGTTAGATCACAGTCGAGATCCGCCGTCAAGAACAATCAAGTAGTGCTAGCTGGCACCACCAGAACTACACCGGCTTCGCGGTCAGCTTGGCGGCGGACGTCGACCACACGGTCGAGCTTTGGGGCTGCAGCCAGTCCCGCAACTGGAACGCGTTGGGCAGCCCGGGCGCGAATGGCTCCTTCACCCACATGATCGCGCAGATCATCCCGAAGTAGTCGCAGCCTGTCGTGCGCTTGCCGACCCCTCCATTCGCCTTTGAATTGGCGAACGAGCAGGAGGGGTGCGCGCTTTGCTCGCAAAAGGGTGCCGATCGGCCGCGCCTGTGCGACAATGCCCCGTCTAAGACTTTTGGAGTTCCTATGCGACGTATGATCATGTCCCTCATTCTGCTGTGCCCGGCGGCCGCACTCGCCGTGCCCATGACCCTGTCTCACCAAGGGCGGCTGCTCGATTCCAGCGGGGCGCCCCTTGACGGCAGTCACGACCTCGAGTTCCAGATCTTCGATGCCGCCTCATCGGGCTCCGAAATCTGGGGAGAGGTTCAGACCCTGAACCTGACCAACGGCTACTACTCGGCGCAGCTCGGCTCGGTCGATGCGATGGTCGAGGCCGACTTCGCCAACGACGACCTGTGGCTGGCCATCTCGGTTGGCAGTGACCCCGAGCTGTCTCGGGTCAAGCTCAACTCGGTGCCTTACGCGGTGCGCGCAACCAGCCTGGCCGGCGGGTCGATCGATGCCGGCGATATCAGCGTCAACGGCGTGCCGATTGTCGACAGCAGCGGCTCGGTTGTTGCCAACATCAACTACTCAAACATCACTGGCGCTCCCGCCGACAGCGACACCCTCGCTTCATTGAGCTGTGGTGCCAACAGCGTGGCGATGTACGACGGAAGCGCCTGGGACTGCTCGGCCACTGTGCCATTGAGCATGCTGCCCATGGGCACCGGCGCCACCGACGTCGCCTATGGCAACGCGAGCTACCCCAAGGCCGACACCTACACCAAGACCGAGATCGACACCGCGATCTCGATCAGCGGCGTCGATGAGTACAGCTTCGGTCCTCTGATTACAAACTCGCGGTTTGAGAGTGGCGATTTCAGCGGCTGGACGCAAGATATCGGTAGCGGCGGCGTGGGCGCGGTCTCGGATGGACAGGCCGGAGGCTTTGTGTATGCAAACGATCCCTTCGCAGTCGCCTGGATTAGCTCGGATGAGCGCATCACAATTCGCCCAGGTCAGGACTACAACGTGAGCGGCTCGTTCCGCCGTACTGAGTCCGTCGGCAATGACGGTACCTTCTACCTTGCCGTCCGGCTGTTTGACTCAACGGGAGCCAACATCGGTGGCGACGGTACTTGGTGGTATTACCCGATCGGCGGCCAGGTGCTCGATGACCAGGCTTGGCACCGGTACAGCATCGACTTCGGACCGAACTTCGGGCGCGATTTCCCCGCCGGAGCAGTCACGATGTCTGTCGGCGCCATCCTGAACTACGATGGTGGCAACCGGAACTACGAGACCACAAACCTGCAGCTCACGATTGCTGATCCGCCCTCGACGTTCCCGCAGGAAGTCTGGCGGGCGCGTGCCGGCAGCGGAAGCTGGTCCGGTGGTTCCTGGCAGGACCACCACGGCAACCTGAGTGGCGCAATGCGCACCGGCGGCGAGGCGTTTACCTACATGGTCAGCCTTGATGGGCACTACGTCGATACCTCGGGCAAGAACATGAACTTCCGAGTGGAGTGTGTGAACCAGGCGACTGGTTCGACGTACTACCTCCCCGACTCTGCCGGTCACAGCCACTACCTGTACATCGACAACAACCGTCTCGAAGAGTCGACCTTCTTTGGCGTCAAGAAGCTGCCGGCGGGTACCTACGACACGCAGCTCCAGCTTCAGATCGAGTCGGGGTCAGGCACCTACAGCTGGTCGAGTGGCTACGGCAACCCAACGATGGTGATCCGATAGGCCAGAGGAGAGGCCAAGCCTCTCTAGACTTGGTAGTCCCGCAAGGCCTGCCGCAGCTCGCGGACTCGCACCGCGTGCTCGGCGGCCTCGGCGGTGTCGTTGCCTTGCAGCTCGGCGTCCATGTGCCACTTCTCGAATGCCAGGCGGACGAGAAGGTGGTTGCGCCAGCGGCTGCGCCACCATGCTCCCGGCCGCAGCGTCAGGGCTAGGTACAGGCTGTGTGCGGTGCGGCGGTAGGCCGGCACCAATCGGAACAGCTCCTTCTCGTGCACGACGGGGGGCTGCTCGGTGCCCAGGTACTTGCGAATCAGCCAGCGCTCGTGCCGCAGGGCAAAGAACGAGGTGATCAGCACGAAGGCCAGGAAGGGCAGCTGGAGGAAGACGACCGCGGCCGGCAATCCGATCAACAGCCCACCGACGTCTCCACCCGGCACGATGCCCATGATGACGCCGGCAAAGGTGTTCCAGCTGAAGTGCATGAAGATGGCCGCCGCCAAGCCGAGTGGCGGCATGAGCCAGCGCACCCAGCCTCGCCTCATGACCCGGAACAGCCCCAGGCCGAGTCCGGTGAGGGCAGTGAACGTCGCGTGGCTGCCGCCCGCTGCGGCGATGACCCCGCGCACAAAGGTCAGGGCGAAGACGCCAATGACCCCCCCAGGCTGGTTGACGTAGTACGAGAAGTTCTCGAAGACCGCGAAGCCAAGCCCGACCAGAGCGCCGTAGACGACGCCGTCGAGCACGTTGTCGAAGTGCTTGCGAAAGAAGAAGTACAGCGCCAACAGCGCCATGCCCTTGGTGGTCTCTTCGACCAGCGGCGCCGAGATGCTTGCGGTCAGCTGCATCGCCACTTCGGGATTGGGCACGATGGCGCCGGCAAAGGCTCCAAAGATGCTGTTGAAGATGCCGGAGAGCCCCGTCGCCAAGATGGCGCCCCAGACGAGCGCGCTGACGATGAGGTACCAAGGCTCGCGCTCGTTGCGGTCAATCCATAGGATGATGCCGAGGTAGGGCAGCCCAAAGGCTCCGGCAAAGGTGAGCGCCAACACCGCGACCACCGGCTGGGTGACCAGGTTGCCGAGCACCTCGATTCCTGCGCACATGGACGTGAAGCCCGCACAGGCCATCAGCAGCATGGCCAGGGTGATGCCTACAGCAGCTCGCCCCATGCTGGTAGGCGGCGCCATGTCTGCAAGCATGCCGGTGTCTTTCTTCATGACTCCGGGCTAGCCCGCGCTGGCCATCCATGCCAAGGCGTCGGTCGTGCGCTTGTGCGCGTCCTCTTAGGCGGCGGTCGGTGCAGCATCGCCGTGCAGGGCTTTGCCTTCGCGGAAGGCATCAATGGCGAACGCGGTGTTCATGATCAGCACTGAGGCGAACATGACCATGTAGAAATGAGGCTGAGGCTCCTGGATGCCGAACTCGACATAGGTCAGGCCCAGCACGCCGATCAACCAGATGGGGCCGAGCATCATGCGGTCGCCCGCATTGATGATGTAGCCGAGTCCCGGCAGAAAGAAGTTCGCCAGTGTTGCTGCGTAGACACGTCCCATGTTCAACCTCTCGATGGACCCCGGGGTGGGGTGTGGGTATAGTAGTCCCACTGGTTGGACGATGGAACATTCAATAGTCCAATATGCCCTACTAATCGTCCAGGAGAACCGGTGGATGCGCTAAGCGACATACTCACCACGGCGCGGGTTCGGGGCAGCGTGTTCTGCCGTGCGGAGCTATCGCGGCCTTGGGCGCTGCTGACGCGAGGCGCGGGCTCGGCCATCTTTCACGTCATCGTGCGTGGATCGGGCTGGATCACCGTCGACGACGACCAGCCGGTGCCCTACCGGGCCGGCGATCTGCTGCTTGTGCCCCACGGCTCATCCCACGTCATGGCCGACGACCCGGCCACCGCTGCCGTGGCGATTCGAGATCTTCCAGCACCTCCCGGCCCCGATGGGCTTCCGTGCGTCTGCCATGGCGGTTCGGGTTCGACGACATCGATTCTCTGTGGAACCCTGCGGTTCGACACGGTGGCCGAAGAACTGCTGCTGCCGCAGCTCCCCAAGCTTGTTCACGTGGAATCGGGCAGCGGGCCGACTGCGGCTTGGCTCGACGCGACGCTGCGGTTGTTGGCCGATGAAATATCGGCGGCCCGGCTTGGCTCGGAGCTTCTGGTGGCGCGTCTTGCTGACGTGATGCTGGTGCAAGTGCTGCGTTCATGGGCGGCCACCGGCGCCGAACAGCGACCGGGGGTGCTGGCTGCATTGGCTGATCCGCAGCTCGCGCGGGCACTCAATGGGGTGCACGATGAGCCGGCTCATCCGTGGACGGCTAGCGAGCTGGCCAAGCGCGCGGGAATGTCTCGCTCGGCCTTCTTCACCCGCTTCCAGCAGGCCGTTGGTGAGCCGCCTTCGGCCTATCTGACCCGGTGGCGCATGCTGCTGGCTCGAGATCGACTCAAGCGTGAGGACGGGAGTCTGGCCAAGCTGGCAGAACAGGTTGGCTATGGATCAGAAGCCGCCTTTTCGCGCGCTTTCAAGCGACATGTCGGCACGACCCCTTCGGCATATCGAAGG
>CAYYHT010000667.1:0-4547 GCA_964471355.1 uncultured Enterobacteriaceae bacterium | reverse complement strand
TCAGGAGGAACCCTTGAAGGATCGGCACGTGGGGTTCCATTGGCGTCCTGTTGGGAGGCTGAGACGCATTCGTCTTGCCGTATTGGTAATCCGCCGTGTCGATTTCAGCCGCGCTGCCGCCGTTCACGCTAACGCTACAAAGTTGGCCTGCGCGCAGATCCAGCTCGCCGAGGCCGAAGGCCGAAGAATGGTCCCTGCCCGCGTCAAGCCTTAGCACCGTTAGGGGCTGGCGTTCCTCGTTGGAGGGGCCGTTCCGCCCTGTCGATCCGCGCCGAGGGGAGGTGGAGGGAACTCGGACCGGAACGATGAGCCCGGTCGTCTTTCCAGTCGCTCACCGGCGATGGCGCCAGTACTCCGGGCGTTGGCGCGCGCCGGCGATTGCGACCACAAGTACGCAGTCCGGCTCAATGCTGTAGACGGCAAGGTACGGAAATCGTCGCAACGGGATGCGTCTCACCGATGGGTCCGTGAATGCGCCGGCTTGGCCCGCCTCGGGATGCTCTACGAGCAGATCGAAAACCGCCTGAACCTCATCGAGGAAGGCATCGCCGAGACCGTCTACGGCGAGCTCGTACCGGACCGAATTGAGGAGCATTTCCTCTTCGGCTTCTTCGTGTGTTTCGACCCTCACTTCAAAGCGGCGAGGCGCTCTCGGACGCGTTGAACGGATTCATCTGCCGGGCGGCTTCGTGCCTTGCCGTTTCGCCAGTCGTTGAGGCGTCGGGTGACTTCCGAGTCCCACGCCTGGTCCCAGTCTTCCGCTGCCAGACCGGCTCCTGGCTCAAGCGAGCGGAGGAGCGCCAGCACCAGTTTGGCGCGGTCGGGCTCGGGCAGATCGAGGGCCGATGTGAAGACTTCGAGTTTGGTCATGAACTGAATGTAGCGTGGCAGCATGCAATCCGGCCCCAATGTGCTGCAGATTTCCGCCTTCCGCAGGTGTCGACACGTGGGTCTTTCTGCTTGGCGGTGCCTGAACGATGGGAGCCGTGCGCGCGTACTTGAACAGCCTCTCGGAGTCGGCACGCTACGAAATGGAAGTAAGATGGGCTCTGTGGCGGTTGCGCCGACTGCCCCGTGTGTCGTTCGGAGAACACGTGACAAGTGCATCCATTGACTGTGTGGGTCGAGGTTTGTCGAAGCTGACGGACGACGAACGGATGGAGTTCTACAAGAGTCCACTTGGATGGAGCTTTGCCACTGACGACAAGTCGGTGAGTTTCGGAATGAGGGTCGCAGGGGAGGTCGGAATCGAGAAGGTAGTCCGCGCGGTGGCACGACTGGATGTCGCGATGCAGCGGTGGTCTTTCGTTGTGCGTGTGGATGAGAACGTTGTGTATCGCTCAACTGACGAAAAAGGGCAGGCTTGGGAGGCCTACCAGGAAGCGCGGACGGGTCCGGACTGGGGGATTCGAATCAACAAGACGGTCCTCAAACGGCGTAGGAAGAAGAAGTAGGCCGCGATGCAACCGTGAGAGCTTTGAAGGTGCCTTCGCGGACTCGCCTGGAACAGAGCGTGCGGGCGCACCCGAAGTCCCGAAAACCGATGCGGCTCTGATGAGCTTCGGACCGGCAATCCGTTCCACCTCGGGACTATGCGCCCAACGCTCTAAGCTTGGCTTGCGCGGCCGATAGCTCCGACGAGGCCGAAGGCCGAAGAACGGTCTCTGCCCGCGTCATGCCTTAGCAACGTTAGGCGAGGGCGTCTCGACGATTCCGAGCCCGTTCGCCCCTTCAATCCGCTCCGAGAGGACGTTGACGAGCGGCCGGAAGGAGGCGGTCAGCCCGGTCGCCCTTTCTGTCCGTTCTGCCGTGCCCGCAGCCTCCGAGTCAGTGATGCGGCGCGCGCCTTGACGACCTCCGGCCAGTAGAGTCGGGTGTGTGCGTGGTTCGCTAGTGAGTCCGAAGTTCTCGATGCGCTTCGTTCTGAGCCGGCTGGGCATAGCCAGTGGACCGGCTGGGCATTACGCTTGTGGAAGAGGTGCTGATGTCCGACATGACAGTGGTTGAGCTCGATCTGCCGGGTGAATTGGAAGGCATCCGGTTCCCCGGAGCGCTGGATCGGCGCCTGCAGGACCTGCTGGACAAGCAGGACCGCGGCACGGTTTTGTCAGAGTCCGAGCGGCAAGAGGCGGAGGCGCTGGTCAGTTTGGCAGAGATGTTGAGCTTATTGCGAGCGCGGGCGGAAAGGGCGGCCCAAGCACGTTGAGCCACATTCCTGCATCAATGCGGCGGGCGACGGTTCGGCGTGCCGAGGGGCGTTGCGAGTACTGCCAGCTATCGCAGGTTGGCCAAGAGGCGACGTTTCACATCGATCATGTGACGCCTGTGGCTGCAGGAGGACCGACGACGCTGGAGAATCTGGCTTTGGCGTGCGTTTCGTGCTCGCTGAAGAAAGGTGCGAGGCAGACAGGGACGGACCCTTCAAGCGGCGAAGAGGCAGCGCTGTTCAATCCGCGAGGCGACGTTTGGCTCGAGCATTTCGAGTGGAGTGGACCTGAGCTGGTTCCACTGACCGCAGTTGGAAGAGCGCTCGTGTCGTTGCTGCAGCTCAACCGTCCGATTCTGGTATCGATCCGGGCGGAGGAACAGTTGCTCGGGCGTCACCCGCCTGAGTGAGTTTCGCGTCTTGGCGCCCTTGTCTTCGAGGCCGCTGTGATGAGCTCGCACGCGGAATCCGCGTCGCCGGAGAGGAGCCACCCCGGATTGGCATGGAACGGAGCGTGGGGACGCACCCGAAGTCCCGGAACCCGATGCGGCTCTGATGCGCTGAAGCCGGCAATCCCGCCCGGCTCGTCACGCGTCCTAACGCTCCAAGGTTGGCTTGCATGGCGCCCTCGGCGCCATGTCGAGCCATACCAACGTTAGCCGAGGGCGCTTCGATGTGTCCGACGCCGTTTCGCCCTGTCGATCCGCACCGAGTGGGGAACAACGTGAAGTTGGTTTCGGCGCATGATAGTGGAGCGTCGCGTCGACTGGGCGTAGCCGCTTCCGCCCGGAGCATTCCGTCCGGCAAGCGAGAGGCGATTTGGTCGGTCGGTTCCGCCGCTTTTGATCCGTCGCGCCGTGTCAGCCGACGTCCAGGGAGACTTGCGCTTCGTCCTGCGATCCGATTCCGGGGTTGTCGGTTGTCGGCTGGATGGATCCGGGGCAATTGGAGCCGCTGCTACACTCGGGTCATGCTGCTGCTGCTCACCGCTTGTTTCTTGCTTGGACAGGGTATGGACGCCAGGGAGGCCACGGAGTCGAATCTCGTCGGCTCCTACCATCGACTTGAAAACTACAAGGACGACAAGGGCAAATACCCGCCAAGTGCCGCAGGGGCGCACGATCTTCTAGGTAATCGCGGCGTGGATGGTTGGGGCAACCGGTTCGTGTACGTGGCAGCAGACGATGGCCGTGGGTACGAGATCACTTCGCTCGGCGCTGATGGAATCGAGGGCGGCGGCGGTGACGACGAAGATCTAGGACTGTCCGTCAGTGTGGAGGGAGAGGCAACACCGAGGAATTTCAATCCGGAGGGCTGACCGCAGGCTAGGGATCGGCGCTGTCGGCTTTTGCGTCCCAGAGTGGGTCCATCCACCCTTCTGATTTTTCGCAGCTGATGTCGCCGTCTTCACCCGGCGCGCAGGTGGTCGTTGTACCCATGATGCCGCCTAGGAGTGCTGGCTGGCTGGTTTCCGACGCTGTCACGGGAATCCCCCAAACCTCGGCGAGTTGGCGTAGCAGGCGCACACCATCTTCGCCTTGTGCCACGTCACAGCCGTGGAGGACGGCTTCCGCGTCCTCATCGAAGGCGTCTCGGAGCTTTGCAAGAGTCTCGGTGACCTCAGGATCACACTGTTCTGTAGTGTTTTCCTTGCCGCAGACGTCGTCGACGCGAAGTGAGCCGCGCTGCCCAAGTCCGCCCGTCGCAACCCGCTGCTCGCCGGGCTTCCCGTGGCCATAGAAGTCGAGGCTGTCGATCGGCTCGTCCCCCTTTGCAGCCATCACACCGTTGACCATCCCGTCGAGACCGTCTGCGTTGACGACGTCGCCTCGCAATGTGCGGTCGACGGTGCCGACTAGGTCGCCGTCGTCTTTCACGACGCCCACATCATTGGTTTCAGATGACGGGGGAGGGTTCACGTTCCCAGCCAGAAGCGATGGGTCTTTCAACATCTCCAGCACAAAAGAGTTGCCCATCAGTGAGCCGATGTCCGGGATGTCGATGGCTGGAGCGGCAGTGGCGGGGCCCGACATCGCCCTTTCCTGTGTTGGGCTGCGCCCCTGACTGGCCATCTCACGCTCGTTGTCGTTCCGGGGAGGAAAGCCCGGTTCCCAACAATGTATCTTGAATCGGCTGTATGGACACGGAAAAGCCAAGGCGGGCGCTAGGCCGTCTCGAACTGGACCCAAGAGCGGCAAGCGGTAGGGCAACAGCCGGAATCCCGAAAACCGATGTAGCTCCGATGCGCTCGGACCCTGAATCCCCTCCACCTCTGCCCGCCGCCCAAACTCTCAGCGAACGAGACCCGGCCGATCCGTCGCGGTGAGGCCACAGCGGGCGA
>CAYYHT010000666.1:0-4552 GCA_964471355.1 uncultured Enterobacteriaceae bacterium | reverse complement strand
TGCAGCTTTAGGTTGACCACTGATGTCTGAGCATCGGGTCCCATGGCGCATCCGCCCATCTGGTGAGCCGAGAAGATGGTGTGCTTATGCGCTCCATAGCTCGCCGCGTCCAGCTTCGACAGGCCTGCGGTCGACTCCAGCATGACCGGCTGCTGATGCAGCGAGCTGACGATCTCGGCGCCCGCGGCCAGCTGGATCTGTGCGCAGCTGCGGTGAGCGGCGCGAAACGCCTCGTCGAGATGCGGCCCCACGGGGTAGTCCACCTTGAGGCGGCCATCCGAGAGGATTCGCACGCTGCCGCCTTCGTCGCCTGGCACCAGCCCATCAACGCACACGGCGATGACCACGGCTAGTTGACCAAGGCGGCTCATGTACTGCGCCTCTTCAACGCCGTACCCGTTGAATGACGTGGCACCAAGCATGGGGTGAATGGGTGCCGACTCGATGAAGTAGCCAGCTTTGTCCTGTCCGCGATCGATGAAGTGGTGCGAGGCGACAGACTGGGGCGCCCCATACCAACCATTGATGCGCTTGGCGTATTGACCGGCCACACCGACGACCGGGTGAAGCATCGTCCGCTTGCCGACTCGACCGTTGCGATCAAGTCCCGATCGAAGCAACAACGCGGGTCCGTTGATGGCCCCACCGCTGCTGACCGCGACCTTCGGCCTGATGGTCACCAAGCGCCCAGAGGGCCGACCGCGCACTGCATCGACGACCTTGCCATGAATGGCCACCACCCGATCGCCGTCGACCTCAAAGCGCTCGACGAAGGTGTCGGCATAGACCGTGGCGCCGGCCGCCACAGCGTCGGGGATGTACGTCAGATGCATGGCCTGTTTGCCGTCAACCGGGCAGCCCATGCCGCAATAGCCACTGTTGGCGCAGCCCTTGACGTTTCGGCTCAAGATGTGGGCGTCCCAGCCCAAGGCGCGGCAGCCACGCAAGATCACGCCGTTGTTCTCGTTGACAAGTGCTTCGTGCCACTTGCCGATGTTCAGCCTCTCTTCAACGGCCTCAAAGTGGGGGCGCATGCTGACCGCGTCCCATCCTTCGATCCCATGAACGCTCTGCCAGTGCTCAAGGATGCGGTCCGGGGTTCGGTAGCATGTGGTCCAGTTGACCGTGGTGCCGCCGCCGACGCTCTTGCCCTGCAAGATACTGATGGCGAGGTCGGAAGTCGCTCGCGTGGCCCGCTCCTGGTACAGCTTTGGATAGGCGGTGCCCTCTTGCATGTCGAAGCCGGCCTTGGTGTGGTGCCCGCCCTCCTCGAGCACGACCACCGAGAGCCCCTTTTGGGCCAATCGAGCCGCCAGAACGGCGCCCCCGGCTCCACTGCCAACGATCGCGACATCGCACGCCACGTCGACGTCACGGGTCAGGTCGTCGCGCGTGAGGATCGCTCCACTCACGGCTGCACCACGTTGCCGAAATTGGGCGGTCCGGGGTATCCGCAGTGGCTGAATACGCGCGGATCCGCCCAGTAGATGCTCGCGGTCAATCCCCGTGTCGCCTTGATGAGCATGCGACGGGTGAACATGCTGCTGCCGCGCCATGTCTCGATGATGGCGTCCTGCTCGGACGGGGTCGACGCGGTGAAGGTGTTGAAACGCCGGTCCAGAATGGCCCCAGTGAGCGCGTTCTCAAAGAATCGAAGCCCATTCTGGAGCTCATGGGAGTCCGCCGGATGCATGCTCCACAACAGCCCATCGAGCTTCTCGGGCACGCGCAGCTCCCAAGCTGTCGGCAGGCCCCCCACTCCCGGATGGAATCGATCGGCCATCGCAGCCACAATGCTGAATTCGTGAACGCTCAAGCGATGCAGCTTGGCCCGTGGCTCGCGCAAGACGCCCCCACGCGTTCCCAACATGCCGCCGCCCACGGCCAGCAAGGCCGCTCCAGCCCAGCCCACTTTGAGCAAGGTCCGTCTGGAGGTTCCATCGTCGGCGTCGTCAGCCATGGCCGAGCCTAACAGGTCAATCAGGCCTTTTGTTCGAGCTCTTCCCACCGTGAGTAGGCCCGCTCGATTTCGCCCTGCAGACGCTTGAGCCGCGCATTCAGATCGCCCACATCAGCGGCGCGCTCTCGGTAGGTGGCTGGGTCGGCGAGGGTGGTCTCGAGGGTGGCCTGATCGGATTCGAGGCCCTCGATCTTGCCCGGGAGAGCACGGAACTCCTGTTCCTCTTTGAAGGTGAGCCCACGACCCACATTCGCGCGCTTTGGAGCCTTGGTGGCGGCCGAAGCCTTCGGCGGCTTCTTGGCCATCGCAGCGGATGAGCGCTGCTGCAGCGCGGCCACGTACTGCAGTCGATCGGCATAGCGCATCACGACCCCCTCACCCTCAAACGCGAGGATGCCCGTGCACACCCGATCGAGGAAGGCACGGTCATGGGTCACGATCAGCGCACAACCGTCGTAGTCCAACAGTGCCTCCTCCAAGACACGCAGCGTCATGAGATCGAGGTCGTTGGTGGGCTCGTCGAGCAGGAGCACATTGCTGCCGGTCAGCAGCAGCTTGGCCAGGAGCAGACGGGCGCGCTCACCACCGGACAAACCAGCGACCTTTTGGCCGAACATCTCGCGGCTGAACAGGAAGCGCCCAAGGAACGTGGCCACGTGGACAAAGCCCTCGCCCACCTTGACCTGGTCGTTGCCCTGGCCAACCGCTTCGAACACCGTGTCGTTCTCGGTGAGCCCGGTCCGACCCTGGTCGAGCACGCCAACCTTCACCCGAGAGCCTCGCACCACATCCCCGCGGTCTGCCTTCTCGATTCCTTGAATCATCTTGAGCAGGGTGGACTTTCCAACGCCGTTTCGCCCCAACACCCCAATGCGGTCGCCGGGGGCGAAGGAGATGTCGAGTCCCTCGATCAGCTGAACATCGCCGTACGCTTTGTGGATGTCATGCAGCTCGAGAATGGTGCTGCCCAAGCGCAGTCCGCTGCGCAGGTTCAGCGTGAAGCTCTCTTCGCGCTTGAGCGGACGCACCTCGCGCATGCGGTCCAATCGCTGCAGTCGGGCCTGCTGCTTTGTCGAGCGTGCCGCCGGAGAACGCGCCGCCCATGCCGCCTCACGGCGAATCATGGCGAGGCGGGAGTCTTCGGCGCGCATCATCGAGGCCCGCCGCTCGGCCCGCGCGAGCAGGTAGTCGGTGTAGCTGCAGCCGTCGTAGGGAACCGTCAGTCCGTCTTCGATCTCGATGATTCTGTTCGCCACCGCCTCGAGCAAGTACCGATCGTGGGTGACCAGCAGCACAGCGCCTCGGAATCCCGACAGAAAACCTTCCAGCCACTCCACGGTGTCGGCGTCGAGGTGGTTGGTGGGCTCGTCCAGAATCAAGATGTCGGGCTGACCCAGCAGTGCGCGAGCCAATGCAACGCGGCGGCGTTCTCCACCCGACAGGGTGGCGATGGTGGTCTCACGCGAGGGAGCTCTGAGCCGTGACAGCATGGCATCGGCCTTGTGAGCGACCTCCCATCCCACGTCATCGAGTCGATCTTGAAGGACCGCCGCTTGGTCGAGGTCCTCGTCGTTCAGTGCCTTCTCCCAGGCTCCTAGCAGGTTGCCATGCCAGGTCAGCGCCTCGTCGATGGCCTCGCCGACGGTGATTCCGGGCACCCGGGCCTCTTGATCGAGCCAGCGCAGGTTGCCCTTGAGCGCGACTTCACCGTGATCCGGATCAAGCACTCCCGCCAAGATGCCCACAAGCGTGCTCTTGCCCGACCCGTTTGCTCCCACCAAGCCGACCCGGTCACCCGGCTGAATCGAGAGGTCACAGCCGCGCAGAATCTGCCGATCTCCAAAAGACTTCTCGATGCCGCGGGCCAAGATTGCACTCATGCGCGGGTTCTATCGCTATCTGCGCGCCCTAGCTCATCACGCGCAGCAGGCCTCGATAATCCTCGGCGAACCCGGCACGAACAAAGGCTGGCGCCCAGCTGCTGGACTGGGCCGGCACATTGTCGATGCGGTCGAGCCGCACGGTACGAAACCTGCTGCCGTGACGGCAATAGGCCTCGATCACGATCGAGAGCACCTCCTCGTCGCGCGCAGCCTCGAACAGCAGCACGCGCTTTCCACCCTTTCTTGCGTACAGCACGGGGACGCCGTCGTGCATCACCACAAGCGCACCTGCAATGCGCCGGGGGCCGGCCTTGCTCGTGCTTCCTGTGGGTGGCCACGGCAGCAGTGTGCCCCAGGGATTGGACGGATCGGTCGCTGAGAGCACAGTCACCTCGCCGGCTTGCTTGCGCGCGGTACGCAGGCGGTCGACGGTGCCAGCGAGGGCAAACTGCGCACCAGAGAGGCCTTCGACAAAGTAGCCGCGCCGGCAGCCCCCGCTCTCTTCCATGGCCCGCAGCACACGGTAGATGTCGGAAAATCCGCCGGGAATATCCTCGGCCCTGGCGGCTTCGCGACTGACGACGCCGTAGCGTTCGAGCAGCATGGTGGCCCGAGCATGGGCCCGTTCGGTGGGGGAGCGCTCGACCATCAGCTCGGCGACCAGAGACCAGCGCCCCCCACCCGCCCGATGGGAAGCCGCATGGCGACC
>CAYYHT010000665.1:0-4562 GCA_964471355.1 uncultured Enterobacteriaceae bacterium | reverse complement strand
TGTTCAGCTGGGGATTGGGAATCCAGCCGGTGTCGTCGAGGTCGAGCGCTTCGGGTTCGGGTCGCTTTGGTGGTGGCGTCGGCCGCGGAGCTTGCGGCGCCGGCACCCAATCGGTCTTGCCGCTGGTGGGCGGCGAAGGAGGCGCTGGTGGCGCGGAACGAGGTGCCGGGGAACTCTGGCCCTGGGCATTGCGAATGAATGCCGCGGTGTCGGAGGGGGCGTTCTGGGCGCGGCGAGCCTCGTCGACCGATTCGGCCAGCAGAGAACCGGTGTCCGAGCCGTCCTCGGGTGGAGCCAGGGTCCGGCCGGCGGTGCGCTGGGCCTCGAACTGGGGCTTGAGGTAGGTCGACGTCGCCTCGGCGATGTTCGAGAAGGAGTAGCCGGCCATCAAGCCGCGCAGGTCCTCGCGCAGGACGAATGCGCGCTGGTATCGATGCCGAGGATTGAGTGAGAGCGCCCGCTGGAGCACACGGTCGAGTCCCGGAAGAATGTCGCGTACCTTTGCCAAAGACGCCGCCACGTCGGCCTTGCGCACGCGATTGATCGTGCGTTGTTCGCTGTCCGAGCGGAACAGAGGCTCGAGGGTGAGCATCTCGTAGAGCAGGGCTCCGAGCGCGAAGATGTCCGATGCCGGGGTCAGCTTGGCACCGGGCTGGGTCTGCTCTGGCGAAAGGTAGCCCAGCTCGGGTGGCGGATTTGTCCGGGCCTGCGCTGGGAACTGGATGAGGCCGTAGCCGCCGACGATGGTCCGCCCGGTGGGATCGATGGCGATGGCCCCAGGACACAGGCCCATGTGCAGGATGTGCTGCGCACCGCTGGTGCGTCCCGGACGTCCGTGCAGCGCCTCGAGCCCGTTGCAGATCTGCGTCGCCAGGTTCAGGTAGATGTTGTGTGGCAGCGGGGTGCCTGATGCTCGCGCTCGCTTCAAGACGTCGTCGAGCCAGACGCCGTCCACCGTGGACTGCAGGACGTAGATGTCGGTGCCCTTGGTGTACAGCTGCTGCACACTGACGAGGGAATTGTGCCGAATGCCAGTCAGGTCTTGGACGCGGTCCCGCACTTCTTTGGCCAGGGCCGGGTCTCGGCTGACAGCCTGGGCGACGTTGCGCACCACGACTTGCTTGCCGGCAGGCTCATCGAGGATGCCCATGTAGACATCTGAAACGCCGTCTGCGGCCAGCTTTCGCATCAGTGTGAAAGCACCGACTTTTCGCGGAAGTTCCGCCATCTCGTAAACACCTCTGTTGCCCGCGAGCGCGGTCGTGTCCCCGTCGGACTCCAGTACCCTTGCAGTTGTTCCGCGTTTGGTCGGACCCACCAACTTGACCGGGGTTTTGCAGCGGGCGGTTAGGGCACATCATGCCCTTTTTCCTGCTCATTCTGCTTTCTGGCTGCTCGGCGCACATCCAGGGGCTGGTCGAAAAGCGACCCCTAGGCGTTTGGATGCAGACGTCCGAGGGCAAGAACTACCAGCTACTGACTGACCCCTCAGTCAGCGAGCTGGCCTATCTCGAGGGTCTGATCATCACCGTCGATGGGCGCCGGGTGTTCCGCAAGATCACGGTCACCGACTACACGGTGCGCGAGGGGCTGCACGGCCTTCAGAGCTGGGTGGGGGTGCTCGAAAAGCGGGGGATCCAGATCGGCCTGCAGGATCGCAACTCCGGAAGTTTCTTCTTTGTCACAAGGGACTCTGTGTCCACGCTGGAGCCATTCGTCGGCAAACCGGTACTTCTCGAGGGCTATGTCGAGGGGGCACATGAGGTCACGGTGATGTACTACCGCCCCCTTTTCAGAGAGGGGGGGGAATCTGATGACTGAAGAGCGATTTGCGCTGCTGAGCGTTTCGGACAAGACAGGTGTTGCGGACTTTGGGCGCAGGCTGGTCGATGTGGGCTTCACCATCTTGTCGACGGGTGGCACCGCAAGAGCGCTGTCCGAGGCCGGCGTGCCGGTGACCAAAGTCAGCGACTTTACGGGCGCACCCGAGATCTTCAACGGTCGGGTCAAGACCCTGCATCCGCGCATTCACGGAGGGGTGCTGGGCGATCGCGACAAGCACGCCGGCGAGGCTGAGGAGCAGGGCATTCGCTGGATCGATCTGGTGGCTTGCAACCTGTACCCCTTTGAAGAGACCGTCTCTGGCGACGTCGATCTGGCGACCGCGGTCGAGAACATCGACATCGGCGGCCCGACCATGGTCAGGGCGTCGGCAAAGAACCATCGCTACGTGCTCAGCGTCACCGACCCCGCTGACTACGACCGGGTCGCCGCGGCACTCGAGGGCGACGGAGCCGATCAAAGCCTGCGCACCGAGCTGGCGCTCAAGGCATTCCAGCACACCGCTCGCTACGACAGCGTCATCTCTGATTGGCTGGGCCGCCAGACGGCATCGGACACCGAGTCCACACACTTCGCTGAAGGCGCCATCGGCCTGCGCAAGGTCCAGGACCTCCGCTATGGCGAGAATCCGCACCAGACCGCGGCGTTCTACGCCGATGTCGAGGTCACCGGTCGCAGTCTGGCTCGCGCGGTCCAACACCAGGGCAAGCACATGTCCTTCAACAACCTGGCCGACCTCGATGGAGCCCTCCGCTGCGTCTTCGAGTTTGACCAGCCCGCCTGCGCCATCATCAAGCACATGAACCCCGCGGGCTGTGCGACGGGTCCGGACATCGCGACGGCCTTTACCCGAGCGCTGGCTGGCGACCCTGTCAGCGCCTTCGGTGGCATCGTCGTCTTCAACCGTCCCGTGGGACCCCAAGACGTGTTTGCGGTACGAAGCGCCAAGACCTTCTTTGAGGTGTTGGCCGCACCCGGCTTTACCGGAGACTCGCTGCAGCGGCTGTCCGGGCGCAAGAACCTGCGCGTACTCGAGCTGCCGGCGGACTGGGGCGAGTCCCTGCCTCCCGGGCGAGACACTCGCCGCGTTCAGGGTGGCTGGCTGGTCCAGGACTGGGATGTTGGCGTGGACTACACCTTCAACGTCGTCACCGATCGGGCGCCGAGTCCGGACGAGGAGCGGGCACTGCGCTTTGCCTGGCGAACGGCCCGCAACACCAAGTCGAACGCGATTGTGTTTGCCAAGGCACTCGCCGACGGCGAGACGCTGAACGGGTGTGGGGCCGGCCAGATGAGCCGGGTGGACTCGGTGAAGCTGGCGATCTCCAAGGCCACGCTGCCCATCGAGGGCTGTGTCATGGCCAGCGACGCGTTCTTCCCCTTCGCCGATGGACCCAAGGCGGCGATCGATGCGGGCATTTCAGCGGTCATTCAGCCCGGAGGCTCGGTCAAGGATGACGAGGTCATTGCGGCAGCCAACGCGGCGGGAATCGCGATGGTCATGACTGGTCACCGCCACTTCAGGCACTGACATGAACGTCGTTCTGGTCGGAAAGGGAGGGCGCGAGGCCGCACTCGCTTGGCGCATGGCCCAGTCTCCGACTCTGGGGCGGTTGTTCGTCACTGGCGCCAATCCGGGCTGGCCCGAGGTAGCCGAGGTGCGACCCTGCAGCGACAACGACGCCATCTTGGCGCTTGCCAAGCAAGTCGACTGTGACTTGGTTGTCGTCGGTCCCGAGGCGCCCCTGGCCAGCGGCTTGGGTGATTCGCTTCGCGCAGCGGGCATCGCCTGTTTCGGCCCAGACGCCGCTGCGGCTCGGCTTGAGACCAGCAAGGCCTTCTGCAAAGAGGTCATGGCCGAGGCCGGCTTGCCGACTGCCTCGTTCATGGTGGTGGACCGGAACGACCCGACATCGGTCGTGGCGGCCCGAACGCGCTGCGCTCAGGGCATGGTCGCCATCAAGGTGGACGGGCTGGCAGCGGGCAAAGGCGTCTTTGTCTGCGCGACGCCAGAACAGGCACTGGCCGGTCTGCAAGAGGCTTGGAGTGGTCGCTTTGGCCCCGCCGCCGACCGCTTGGTCCTCGAAGAGTTGATGACGGGCCCAGAGGTCAGTGTGTTTGCGCTGTGCGACGGACAACGAGCCGTGCCGCTGCTGAGCTCTCAGGACCACAAGCGAATCGGAGACGGCGATACGGGTCCCAACACCGGCGGCATGGGGGCCTACGCTCCTTGCCCGCTGCTCGATGAGCAGCAAACTGCCGACATTGTTCGCGACATGCACGCGGCGGTCGTTCGGGTGATGGCAGCTCGTGGCACGCCATTTCGCGGCGTGCTCTTCGGCGGGCTGATGATGACCCCCGACGGGCCTCGTGTACTCGAGTTCAACGTGCGTTTCGGGGACCCCGAGACCCAGCCACTCATGGCGTTGTGGGACGGCGATCTGCTTCCTTGGCTTGCCGGGGCGGCCAAGGGCAAGCTTCCTGCGGGCGTGCCCAGCTTTCGCAGTGGCGCGGCTTGTTGCGTGGTGCTCGCCAGTGGTGGCTATCCAGCCAGCTCGACCAAGGGTGTGGTCATTCCGGAGCCCGAGCCGACAGCGGGCGTCGTGACGTTCCATGCCGGCACCCGGCGAGACGAGGGGGGCTTACTGCTGACCAACGGTGGTCGGGTGCTCGGAATCACAGCCTTGGCCGACGACATGAGCGCAGCGCGGGACGCGGCC
>CAYYHT010000664.1:0-4563 GCA_964471355.1 uncultured Enterobacteriaceae bacterium | reverse complement strand
ATGTGCTCGGGTGGAGAGGCTCGGGCCGGAAAGGGCCTTTGAACTTCCTGTCCTCGGAAGAAGGCGAAAACCATGAGAACGCAATGTCGGTAGGGGTCGGTGTTCACCAAGGACCGGTCATCCTGGGCTACATCGGCAGCGACAGTCGGCGGGAGTACACCGTCATCGGCGATGTGGTGAATGTCGCGGCGCGATTGTGCGGCCAAGCCCCCGCGAGCCGCGTCCTCGCCAGCGAGCCGGTCGCCATAAGCGTCGGAGACGATGAGGTGGTGGTGGAGGCGAAATCCGAGCTGGCACTGAAGGGACGCGGCGAAACCGTGTCGGCGTGGACTCTCAGACGCTCGTGAGCCCCGGCTGTGGCTGTGACCTCATCGGCGACCGTGCCTCAGCCGGCACCTCGGGCGCCGCTATACCCGTCGCCGGTCAATCCTCCTCTGGGAGGATGAAGTAGTCGAGCTCCTCACACCGCCGCGCGACGTACGACACCTCGACTGCAGCATCCTCAACCACCCCTTGACCATTCATCGTCGCCTCGAAGGAGCCGAGCAACTCGAGGCCATCTTCTGAGGAGAGAGCAAATCCGTCGATACGTGCTTGCCAGTCGTCCACATCTTGGACGATGCCGACACTCTCCTCCTCGATACTCGGGATTGGGCTCTTCACGTGTGCAAGAAAGGCCACGGCCTGTTCCGGGCCTACGTCAAGCAGGCCCATGCCAGTGACCTCTGCCGCGATCGATATCTCCCAGTAGTCCTCAGGAAAGCGACTATTGAATGCCGCCGCGTGGTCTCCCGAGGCGCCCCGAGCCGCGACCAGGGCCTCGCAGCTGTCGGGGAAGGTCGTCGCCCAAACGCGCACCTCGTCGCGCTCGCCAGTGCCGAAGTAGTAGCCGACGTCGACGAAGACTGGCTGGTCCCCGCCGGGAGAGCCGATGAACTCCACAAACGGTGCTGGGTCGCCGCCGCCCGAGTCACCTGAGTCCTTCGAACAGGCGACGGACATCGTCATCGTGAGCGCCACCGCCAGCCGAAGCCTTGGAGATCCGCCACCTCTGCCCATCCGGCCTCCACGCGAGGCACGGTACCACGCGTGTTGGAACGGCCTGACCGAGGCTCTGGACTACATGGCCGGCAGCCAGAACACCCGCGGCGAGTAGTCGAGATCGCCGAGACTCTCGGGCTTGAAGACAAGACCCACCACGTCCTCCCGAGTGCCGCTCGCCACGTCGATCAGCTGCACTCGGCTGTTGCACTTGGTCTTGTTGGCGAACTCGTCGCGCACGCAGTCATCGTTCTCGCTCACCGCAATGGCGACTCGGGAGCCGTCCGGCGATGCGCTGTAGCTCTGTACACCGGCGCCCATCCCGATGGCGTCCTTGTCCCAGCAGACGAGTGGTGTGGACGCTCCGCTGATCGTCAAACATCTCGCGGTCACCCCGGGAAGGTCGTGAGCGACCAGCAGCTTGCCGTCCGTGCCGATGTCCTTCCAGCTGTGAATGATGCCCGGTGTCTCGAACACTGTCTCGTTGCCGCCCTCCTTCACGGCGACGAGTGAGCGACCGACCTGCACGACGGGCGTGCCGTCGCTTTTCCAGCCGACCGAGCTCGCTTTGCCGGTGAACAGCACGGTGGCCTCGGCCTCCGCTTCTCCTGGAGCGACACTGGAGATGCCTTGGTATGGCCGCTTGGCACCCACTCCAAAGTACAGGCGTCCGTCAGGTCCCCACGTGGCGTAGCGACCTTCAGTCGGGATTGCCCGAGGCTCTCCTCCGGCTACTGCGGTGATCCGGAGTGGCTTTCGCTCCAGCTTCCAGCTGCGTTCCGCGTTGTACTCGGCCTTGTCGGCGAACGCGTCAAACCGGCCGCCCGAGGGTCCCATCACCCACTTGTCGAAGGTGGATGCATGCCGCAGTCGCTCCTCAGGTGGCAATGCGTCCAGGGTCGCTGGCTCCAACCGGTAGCTGACGCCTTCAGCACCGACCTCCATGTAGGCCCAGGGCAGCCGTCGCGGAGCTAGCAGCAGGACCTCGTCGGTCGGAAGCGTGGTCCGCGTCTCCAGTGTCACCCCGCCACCGCCGCAAGAGAGCGAAAACACCGTTGTCAGGGCGCCGACTGCCACACTGTGCCTCATTTCAGGCAAGCCTCCGTGAATCAGACCCCGATCATGCGGTCGGGGGACGCTATGATGGCACTCCTCCTCATAAAACCCCAACGCGGGAAGTCGCAATGTCCGACCTGAGCAAGTCTGTTGCTAAAACACCGGTTGAGACTGCGAAAGAGCCAGAGGCGAAGCAGGATCGCTTCGAGCAAGGCGACAGCAACGCGTCGGCGGCACAGCAGCTGAATGCGAGCGGTGGCGCGGCACCGGTGGACGGCGACAGCTTCTTGGCCGGAGCCGAGGAAGAGGTCGAAGAGCTCGACGCCTGGCAGACCGAAGAGGTCAAGGGTCTCGACGACATCTCCCGCTTCACCCCCGAATATGTCGAGGAGCACCGCGTGGAGCTCGGCATGCTGCCCAGCATGCCACTCGAAGACTTCTTCACCGAGTTCATCGCTCACCAGGTGACCGGAGGCGAGGGCAGGCGAAGCGAGCACTGCGCCAAGATGTTGGCCCTCGAAGAGAAGTCCGCGGACGGCATGCCGCCCGAGGCCGGCGAGGCCATGGAGCTCGCGGTGTGGCTGGAAGAGAAGGCTGTCCTGACCGCTTGGGGCTATGACCCCGTCATCGAGCGCGACCAGGAGATCTACGACGAGGTCACCGGGTTGTATGTGCTCCGGTACGACCCCACTCCCGAGGGTTTCGAGGCCGGGCGCGGGTCCATTACGTCGTTCCGGGGAACGCAACCGGGGGAGGGCGCCCAGGACATTCTTGCGGATCTCGAGGCGCAGGTCGGTCGCAGTCAGTTCGAAGAGAACTCGGAAGAGATTGCCGAACTTCTCGAGGGGGGCATCGGCGAGAACAAGACCGTCACTGGGCACAGCCTCGGAGGGTTCCTGGCCCAGAAAGCTGGCGCCGAGTTCACCGATGAGGTGGATGATGTGGTGACCTTCCAGGCTGGCGGAATCAGCGAGGAGGAGTCCGCCCAGTTCGAAGAGAACAACGCCGACGGCCGAGTCGATGTCCGTCACCACACGACGAACCAGGACATCGTGCATCGGGCTGGCGAGAAGAAGCTCGAGGGCGGTGAATGCGCGCCAGAAGAATCCCGACACCGGCGAGATGGAAGACGTCTCGATGAGCGCGACGGATGCGCTCCAGAAACGCCAGGAGCTGCTGGCGAATGGCCAGGCGGGCGACGCAAGACGCCTCAGCGAAGGACTCGGTGCCGCGGCGGCCAAGGAGTTCATCCCGACCCAATACCCCGGAGCCAAGCTCGTGTACGAAGGTTCGGGTTCGGGCACGTTGGACTTGGTGTTCCGGAATGCGCCCGGCAAGGAGCCTGCCTTCATCGTCGTGGAGGCGAAGGGTGGAAGCGCGACGAACAGCTCATCACGAGCCATCGAGACCCGTGAAGGACCTGCGCGGGTGCAGCAGGGCCATCCGGCCTATGCCAAAGACGTGCTGGCGGAGATGAAAGAGAGAGAGCTTCTACCTGCCAGGGAGCAGCGGGCACTGGAGCAGGCTTTGAAAGACCAGGATTACGACTACGTGGAAGTGACCCAGGCGCTCGATGGGGATGGCGGGCTCGGCCCGGCGAAGGCGCGTGAGTACGACCAGTCGCTTGAGCTCGGTGGCGGCACTTGATCGAAACACATCCCTTTCTTTTCGGGAGCCATCGATACGACGAGTATCTCGAGTTGTTCGAGCAGGAGGGGCAGACGGTCGCCGGAATGGCGCGCTCACCAAATCGGTGGGACTCAGCCCAACAAGAGTCCTTTGAAGGCGGCGTATTTGCACTTGACGGCGATCAGCCCCGAGGTCGCACGCTCTGGCACCTCCTTCGTGCTGCGGAAGGCACGGCCGGCTTCTTCCAGTCCGCGAACGGCCCGCCAGGCGAGACTTTCGATGCTCTCTGGCTGAACAATCGCCACACGTTCAGCCACGGACTCGCTCTCCACAACGTCCGTCACTCCATCTTCGAGGACGGAATCGGAACTGCGTGGACGCTCCGGCGTCCCGACCTTGCACGTCCGGTCGCAGCGGCATTCGACATCCTCGCCATCGCGCCGTTCGCAGGCTCCCCCTACACCTGCGCCTTCGACCGAGCGCTGAACCAGATCGTCTACGGCAATATCGACCTGTGTCGGGAGGACCTGCTGGAGGCGCTACGGCTCTCTGAAAGCCTGGACAACGATCTGGCTCGTGAGTGGCGCGACACGCGGACAGTTCCGCTGATTGCGCTCGTCTCTGCCTATCTCGACCGCAACGACCAGGGATTCAACACGGCGCTGGAACGTGTGCTCCTCGGTCACCGTGCGTTTTGGGGCGCGACCGACCGGCGACAGCGCACTCCTTCTGGCTACGTCGCCTGGCTAGCACTGGGCCTGTGCTCACTCGCCCACGACGCTGGCATGAAGGTGACGGTCGAGTCGAACTACATCCCCGCGTGGCTCTACCGCAAGG
>CAYYHT010000663.1:550-4566 GCA_964471355.1 uncultured Enterobacteriaceae bacterium | reverse complement strand
CGATGCCATCGCACAGCTCGGATGCGCCGGGGAAGCTGTCTTCGTCGCCATCGTCGCAGTCGTCACAGGCCTTGCTTGCATCGGCGTCGACGTCGTCGGTCTCGTCGGTGGGCACCGAGCCGTCGCAGTCATCGTCGGCACCGTTGCAGCGCTCGGCGGCTCCCGGGAAGACCGCAGGGTCGCCGTCGGCGCAGTCGCCGCCGACAAAGACATAGCCAGCGGGCTGTGAACAGGCCTGCAGGGTGGTGCTGTCGTTTCCGTGGCCGTCGCCGTCGACGTCGATGTACCAGGTCTCTGGCTCGGACGCGCCCTCGTCGGTCACGCCGTCGCAGTTGTCGTCGATCGAGTTGCAGCGCTCGTCGGCGCCGGGATGGATGAAGGCGTCGGTGTCGTCGCAGTCGTCCCCGCCCAGAGCCTCGGCGCGGTAGCCGTCGCCGTCGACGTCGTCATCGGTGACGTCGAAGGTCACCAAGGCATCGTCCGTGCCTCCGTGGATGTCAGTGACCTGGACCGACATCGTGTGGGTGCCGGGATCGAGTGGCGGCAGGTTGAACGTCGCGGTGCCGGTCGATGTCGGACTGTCTGGCGTGGCAGTGAGGTCACTTGCGACGCCGCCCCAGGTGAGGGTGGTGGTGTCCTCGCTGGCATCGTCAGTGACCTCGATGCGCACGGTGATGGTGTCGCCGGTGAGGTAGAGCCCGCTCGGAACGGGGTCGTGGATGCTCACCGTCGGCGGAGAGTTGCCCAGATAGACCAGTTCGATCGCGTCCTCACCCGACTCGCCCTCGAAGTCGATGACGGTCAGCCGAAGCTCGTGTTCTCCGGCAGACAGGCCGCCCCGCACCGTGAGCCAGGCCTCGGTGGCGCCGGTCTCGAGCTCGAACACGAGCTGTCCATCGAGATCGGTGGACAGGTGGTACTCGAGCTCCTCGAGCAGCTGCCCGTCGTCGCTCACGTCGGCGCGCACCTCGAGATCCGAGCCAAATGCAAAGGCGCTGCGCTCGAGCGGCAGCGTCAGGGACACGTCCGGCGGGTCATTGCGGCTGGCCACACCGGTGTCACCGGCACAGGCAGAACAGAGGGCAAGGAGGGTCGAGAGCAGGACGAGGCGCATGTGCCGTGAGGATAGCTGTTAGTTCTCAAACATGCCTTCTGTCGGTGACGTGCTGCGTGAGTTGGCCCAGCGTTTTGACGCCCGGGTCGTGCCGTCGCTGTTCGCCGGGGTGACGCTGCGCACGGGCAAGGTGCGCGGGTGGCTGCGCAGTCGGCATCGTCCCTTTGTCGATCCGGAATCACGCGAGCGCGTCTCGCCGGCCGAGGTGGACTACACGGCGGACTGGGTCATCGAGCAGGGCTCGGCGCGGGCGGGGTTCTTTGGGGGCATCATTGGTGTGGGCGGCGTGCTCTCTGTGGCGCCCGAAGTCGTGGGCTCGACCGTGGCCGCCATTCGCCTAGGTCAGCGCCTGGCGGTGGTCTATGGGTTCGACATCGACAGCGATCGCGGACAGATGGCCCTGTGGCGAGCTCTGGCTGCCGGCTACGAAGTCGAACTGCCCGAGCGTGGCCCGATGGGCATGCGCATGAGCGAGCTTCCCGACGTGATTCGCCCGGGATTCGTCGCCCGGTCCGCCGAGGGCGCGCTCGCCAGTGCGGTGGTCAAGCAGTCCGCCAGGATGGTCGGCATGTCCTTGGTCCGGCTCATTCCGGTGCTGTCCACCAGTGTGGCTGCGGCCTCAGCACGCAGCCGCAGTCACGAAATTGGCGCTCGCATGAAGGTCGTGCTCAAGGGCATGGCCGACGCACCCAGCCTTGAACACGCTGAAGTCACGGACGCCGTCGAACTCTAGGCTACTTGGCGCAGCGCAGGCTGGTGAAGCTGTTGCCCTGGCTCTTCTTGACCTGGGTGCTGTTGGCCCCGTCAAACCGCACCCACGCGGCCTTGCTGCCCTCGGTGCGCCACTCCTGGTACACGCCATTGCTGGAGTCCCAGTTCAAGGGCTCGGCCTTCATGCTGGCCAGCCCGCGGCCGCCGCAGTACGCGCGGGCCGCCCACCACGACAGGTTTGTGGCCGGTGCGCTGGGGTTTGGCGGGGCGCCGTTGACCCAGTCACGCAGGTAGTTGCTGTCGGCCTTGCCCGCGGCGATGGCCGCCTCGGTCTGCCAGTCTGGGTGTGAGCCGACCCACTTCGCGAACTGCCCCGCCGTCACTCGGGCTCCGGCCTTCTGGCTTCGCTTGACCGGGGTGGGCGCGATGACCGCGACCGGTTCTTCGGGGGGCTCTGGCGGGGTGCTGATGGTGCCTTGGCCCGACGGATCTGCGCTGCCCTTGTCGGGCTCGGGCGACTCGGGTTGCTCGGGCGACTCGGGCTGACCGGGCACGTCGGGCTTTGGCTCCTCGGCTCCGGCGTCGGGTTCGTCCGGAGGCGCCCCTTCGCCCGGGTCTGCCGGTAGCTCGATGTCCGCCGTGGCGGGTGCATCGCCGCTGGTGCCAAGCCAGAACGCGATGAGTGCGACTCCCAGGACCAAGCCCATGCCCAACGCCAGCGCCATCGCGTAGATGATCACCGAGCCGATGCCTGTCCGTGGCGGGGGCGGCATCGGGGCGGTCGGATTGCGTCCCGGATGCATCGCGACTTCGGCGGTCAGCTCAACGCCCAGGGTGCCTTCGGACAGAACGATGCCGAACATCTCGTCGGTGGCCATGCCCTTTTGCTCGGCGACGAAGGACTTCACCCACTTCTCGCACCACTCGTTCAGCCACATCTCGTCGAGATCGGCGCGAATGCTTCGACAGCGGCGCTCGAGCTCTCGGGCGGTTGGGCGGTCCTTGGGGTCATGCGCCAGCATCTCCATGACCAGGTCTTCGATGGCATCGAAGTGCAATCGCGTCCGGCTGCGGGCGCGGCTCACCGCCGACTTGACGTGGGCGGTGTGCTTGTTGAGCAATGCCGAGGTCTTGCCGAATTTCTTGCCGCTGACGATCTCGCAGAGCACGACCCCAAGCGCATAGATGTCGCCCTCGGGCCCGTCGCACATGTCGAGGCGTTCGGGGGACATGTAGCCGAGCGAGCCCAGCAGGATGGCCTGTGTCTCGGCTTCGCGACCGTCCCAATCGGCTCGGGCGATGCCGAAGTCGAGCAGCTTGACCTCGCCTGCGGCGGTCAGCTGAATGTTGCTTGGCTTGATGTCGCGATGGATCAGATGCAGGGCCTTTCCATCAGGCCCCTGGTCGTTGTAGGCATGATGCAGCCCGCCTGCGAGCTCGCCGATGATCTCGAGGGCGACCGGAACCGGAAAGGGCCGCGAGCGAGCCAACTCGAGCAGGCTGGCACCTTTGAGGTACTCCATGACCATGGCCCAGCGTTCGCCCAGCAAGAACAGGCCGTCGACCTGCAGAATTGACCGGTGACGCACCAGCCCCAGCACCCTCGCTTCGTCGCGCAGGCGCCGTGCGGTGTCCTCCCACCCCACGACCTCGTGATTGAGGATTTTCACCGCCACAGGCTTCGAAAATCCGCCCTCACCGGTCAGGGTCGCTCGATACACGGTGCCAAAGCTGCCCCGACCAACGGGTTCATGGATCACATACTGGCGGCCTGTTGGCACGGTTCTCCGGGCAGACGGTTCGGGCAGAGTGTAGACCGGGCGGGGAGTGCGTTGCGACCCAGCTACGTGAGGCGCTACTCTGCTGGGCGCACGTGTCCACACTCATCCTGCTCTCTTTGATGCAGCCAGCTCAGGCTGCGACGCTGACGATCTGCTCGTCGGGGTGCAGCTACACGTCGTTGCCCGACGCGGTGACGGCGGCCGCCCCGGGCGACCGAATTCGCCTGTGGGACAGCTCGTACTCGATCTCGACCGTGACGATCGCCAAGGACCTCGAGATCGTGGGCAACGGCCGTCGGCGGTCCCGCATCAATGCCAGCGGCGACGGCCTTGTGATCACCGGCGGCACAGTGCTGATTCAGGGCGTCGAGATCTTGCCGACCACCCGGGCCGTTCGCTCCGACAGCGCG
>CAYYHT010000663.1:0-540 GCA_964471355.1 uncultured Enterobacteriaceae bacterium | reverse complement strand
CGGACCTCACGGTGCGCGACCTGTGGGTGCGTGACTTCTCTTCCACCGCGGAAGGACCAGCACTCAACGTCCACGGGGGAAAGCTAGTCGTCGAGAACTCCCTGTTTCAGGACATCGTGACCACAGCCGACGGGGGGGCCGTCTTTGTTCAGGATGTCGATTCCGTCGACCTGTACAGCAACGAGTTCCTCAGGAACACCGGCGCAGAGGGCGGGGGCTTGCGCCTGCAGTCGGTGGCGACGGTCACCTCGACCTTCAACATCTTCTGCGGCAACACCGCAACCGGAGCGCGGGGAGGCGGAGCCCTGCTCATCTCGGCTGGCACAAACAGCACCAGTCCATGGGAGGACAACTTCTTTGTCGGCAACACTGCAGTCTCCAATGGCGGAGCGCTTGCGGTGTGGAACTCCGACGTCGACGTGCGGCAGAACACCCTGCTCACCAACGGCAACCAGAGCGGAGATGGCGGTGGTGCGTTGGCGTTTTCGGACTCGAGCTTCGCGCTGTACAACAACACGGTGGCCTGGTCTTCGGGGGGCA
>CAYYHT010000662.1:0-4567 GCA_964471355.1 uncultured Enterobacteriaceae bacterium | reverse complement strand
GCGCCGACGTGCACGCAGTGGGCGAGGTCTCGGACCGCGCCTTCCCCGGCCGTCTGCTGCGAGCCGTGACCGATGGCCGACTCAAGTGGGAGCCCCTCGCCCGCGCCTATGACGAGTTCTATTTCCCAGACGGCGTGCGCATCGACTTCCCCGACAGCAAAGAGCAGTTCCGAGCCAACCTCATCGCCGCCTTCCCCGACGAGGTCGAGGCCATCGACGGCTACCTCGACCTGATCAAGCAAGTGGGCAGGACCATGCGTGGCTACTACCTCGCTCGAGTGGCTCCCCGCGGCTTTCGGCGCCTGTCGTCGGCACTGATGGCTCGTCCGGCCAATGAGTGGCTGCAGAAGTACACCGCCGACGTGCTGGCCGAGCTGACCGACAACCCCAAGCTGCGCACCGTGCTGGCGGCCCAGTGGGGCTACTACGGCTCGGTACCCAGCCGCTCCTCCTTCGCCATGCAGGCGCTGGTCGTCAAGCACTTCTGGCACGGCGGCTACTACCCGATCGGCGGATCGGGCCAGATCGCCGAACAGCTGCTGCGCACCGTGGCCGAGGCCGGTGGCTGGACCCGCATCTATGCTGATGTGCAGCAAATCCTCATCGAAGACGGCGCCGCAGTCGGTGTGCGCCTCAAGGACGGCGAAGAGATTCGGGCTGCACGAATCGTCAGCGCTGCCGGAGTCGTGGCCACCATCAAGCGCATGCTGCCCCCGCAGGTGCTGGGCACGTGGTCCCAAGAGGTCGAGCAGCTGACCCCAGCCTCGGCTCACGTCTGCCTATACCTGGGCTTTGAAGGCGACATCCGGACTGCCGGCGCCGGTTCGGCCAACAAGTGGTTCTGGAGGACCTGGGAGTCCGAGGAAGACGCGTGGCCTGTCGACGGCGACAAGCTCGACGACGCGATGGTGCTGTACTGCAGCTTCCCCTCCCTCAAAGACCCCGAGCACGATCCCGGTCCCGAGCAGCTGCACACTGGCGAGGTCGTGACCTTCGTTCCCTGGGAGACCTTTGCCCCGTTCCGCGACACGACCTGGAAGCGGCGTGGTCCCGAGTACGACGCCCTCAAAAAGCGCATTCATGACTCGCTGCTCGAGCAGTTCTTCAACGAGATGCCCGAGCTCAAGCCCATGCTGCGCTACTCCGAGCTGTCGACACCGCTGTCGACCCAGCACTTTGCCCGGCCGATCGCCGGCTCGATCTACGGCATTGAGCCCACGCCGCAGCGCTTTGAATGCGACGGCCTGCGCCCGCGTTCTCCGATTCCGAACCTGTTCTTCGCCGGATCCGAGGTGGCCACGGTCGGAGTCATTGGCGCGATGATGGGCGGAGTCCTCGCGGCCACCGCCATGGAGCCAATGAAGGGCCTGAACTGGTTGCGAGGATTGTAGGAGCCCGCCTCAACTCTCGAGCAACGTCGCCGATACAACGGCATGCGCTTTCTTTCCTTGTCTGTCCTGCTCGTGCTGACCACTGCCTGCGGTGAGCAGGCAATTGCTGTGATTTCTTCGCCACCGATAGCGATGATCACCTCCCACGACGAGGGAGCCACCGTCGAGGCTGGCGCCGTGGCCATGCGGGGGGTCGTGTCGGACATGGACGACCCGGGTCCTGATCTACAGACACTGTGGACCGTCAACGGAGAGAGCGCGTGCCGAGGCGTGCCCAACGAGGTCGGAGAGAGCTTCTGCGAGATCTCCGTGTCGCCCCCGATCGCCGACGTCGTGTTCGAGGCGCGGGATCCGACCGGCCTCATGCACACCGATCACCTCAACCTCCTCGTCGCTGCCGCCGACACAGCCCCAAACCTCACCATCCTCTCGCCATCGACCGGCGAGCACTACGACTTCGAAGAGCCTTTGCTGCTTGTCGCCGCCGTGTCCGACCCGAACGAGGCCGCAGACAGCTTCTCGGTGCAATGGGAGTCGAGCCTGGACGGGTCGATGGGGGCCAGTCCCACCAACGAGCTCGGCAACGCCGTCTTCCCGGCTCAACTCTCGGTCGGCACCCACTTCATCGTGGCCAGAGTGCAGGACAGCGGCGCACAGCAGGACTCCGACACCATCGAAGTCGTGATCGATCCGCCCCCGAACCACGCTCCGAGCATCGCCACGGTGCAGATCACCCCGGACGAGCCAACAGTACTCGACACCCTGATCTGCGAGTGGGGCGGCTGGCATGACGAAGACGGCGATCTCAACGCCTCGCTGGTGTCTTGGACGGTGAACGGCATCACCGTCGGCTCGACCGCCACACTCGAGATGGCGTTCGATGTCGGCGACATCGTGGCCTGCACCCTCACGCCCTACGACGGCATCGACTTCGGCACCGCCGTCGCCGACACGGTGGTGATCTCCGAGCCGCCAAACACGCCGCCGAGCATCGGCTCCGTGCACCTGACTCCAGCGGTCCCCATCGAGGGCTCGCTGGCATTCTGCGGGTGGACGGGCTGGGCGGACGCAGACGGCGACGGCGACCAGTCGACGCTGCAGTGGACCGTGGACGGCGTGCCGATGGGCTCTGCCGCCGTGTTGTCCGAGGGCTTTGCTGCGGGACAGACCATCGAATGCACGGTCACCCCGTTCGACGGGGAAGCCACCGGTGAGAGCAAGAGCACCTGGGCCAGCGTCGCGGCGGCCTGGTCGAACACGCCTGGTGAAGTCAGCAACGTGCGCATCGAGCCCGAGCCCGCCTTCCCGGACGACGCCCTGACCTGCCACTGGGACTTCGCCGACATCGACGGCGACGAGGACCACAGCACCGTCGAGTGGTTTGTCGATGGCGCGACCGCCGGCACCGGCCTCGAGCTCGATAGCGGCTTCGGTGCAGACGACGACGTGGAATGCCGTGTGACTCCATTTGACGGCACAGACACGGGCACCGCCGTCTCAGGCACAATGACCGTGTCAGAGCCCCCACTGGTCGGTGCCGATTGCCAGCTCCCCCTCACCTTCTCGCGTGTACTGCACGGCATCGGCAACGTCGATCTGGCCAAAGTGCGCTGGGCTCCCGACGGCAGCTATGCCTTGTTGCTCTCCAAAACGGCCAAGCTGTACCACTACGACCCCGAAGCCGGCACCGTCGAGCTCGTCGACAGTCGCCCGATTCAGCGGTGGTTCGTCATCGAGTTTCACCCGGATGGGCACTACGCGCTCATTGGGGGCAATCAGGGTTCCACCACCATCAGCCCGGTGTTGTACCGCTACAGCCCCAGCGACGGCCTGCAGCAGATCACCGACGTCACCGGAGCCGCGCAGGGTCGCCTGCCGGATCTGTCGCAGATCAAAGACATCGCCCATCGCCCTGGCACCGATAGCTTCGGCATTCTGTCGGACGACGCACAGGGAACGGGCCCGGGCTGGGCCTACATCAACCTGTTCGAACCCGACGCCGACAGCGAAGAGGCCTGGAGCTATGAAGGGGCGGTGGCGATCAAGCGCGAAGCCAGTGGACTGGCTTGGGGTACGAGCTTTGGCCGGCAGGTGGCACTCGCGACCAGCAACGACACGCAAGTCATCACCTACGACCCCGAGATTCCGGGCGCAGCAGTGACCGTCCAGGACTACCCACAGTTCGGCTATTTGCACATGCCTCGCTTCGACCCGACAGGCACCGTCGCGTGGGTCACCAACGTGTCGTCCAACCACGTCTATACGTGGGACGGCACCCTCAAGCGCGGCACCGGGTTCGACATGGTGCTGTCGCCAAACGGCCTCAAGATCCGCGACTGGTCGGTGACCGGCGACGGCCACTGGAAGATATTTGTCGGTCGCAACGGCTACACCTGGCTGTCCGACAGCGCCTGGTACCCCAAGGTGTCGTCGCAGTTCTATACCAACCGCATCCCCGATTGGGAGGGCGGTCTGTGGCAGGGAACGGCCAACGACGAGTTCCGCAGCGTGTCGTTCCGGCCAGGAACATGCGAAGGGCTGTTCGTGGGAGACGCCACCGCCGACAACAAGGCGTTGATCGGACGATTCGAGCTGATTCCCTAGCTGACCAAGTGGACGCGGAACTTCTTCTTCTTGATGCGGCTGCGCTGCAGGCCCTTGACCGCCTGTTCAGCCACCTGTGCGCGAATCGCCACCCAGGCGCGCCTGTCGGTCAGCACGATCTTGCCCACGTCGGTCCCCTGCAGGCCGACATCGCGGGTGAGCGCCCCCAAGATGTCCCCGGGTCGCAGCTTGTCTTTGCGGCCACCCAACACCACCAACGTGCGATTCGGGGCCGTCCACGCGGACAACTCGGCCTGGCCACCGGGGCTCCAGGTCGAGCGTGGAATGCGGGTGTCCATGCGTGCTTCGACATCTTCGAGTCGACGCTGCTCGCGCGGGCCGCAGACCAGACTGACCGCCTCGCCGCTCGATGAGCCTCTGGCGGTGCGCCCAACTCGGTGAACATGCACCTCGGGGTCTGGGGACAGCTCGTAGCAGACCACCAGTCCCAGCCCGTCTAGATCGAGCCCTCGGGCGGCTACGTTGGTCCCAACGATGATGCGAGCGCTCTCGTTGCGAAGCTGCACCAGCACCTCGTCGCGGTCGCGCTGCTCAAGGTCGCCATGCAGCGG
>CAYYHT010000661.1:0-4571 GCA_964471355.1 uncultured Enterobacteriaceae bacterium | reverse complement strand
GAAAAGTACGCCGAGGCCAACGGCGTTCCCAAAGCAGGCTGGGACACCTGGTCCCTGTGTGCCGCACTCTTCAAGTCAGCCATGGCCCAACCGGGTGCCCGGCGACGTCCGCCCCCCTCCGTCGTCCCGCGCACTGGCTTCGACAAGGTTCAGCTGGCCACACTCAAAGACCGAACACTCGACCGTCTCAAGCAGGAACACGCCAATCCGCGCTTCGCGAACCGAGTGGCCGAGCGCCTGTGCTCGCTGCTGAACCGAGGCATCACCGAGCAGACCTCGCCCTCTCCCCCCTACCGTTTTCAGAACGCCGGAGCCCTGCGCCCTCGTCTCGAAGAGATCGCGGGCTTGGTCTCGCCAAGCATCGACGCGGTAGGTCGTCTGATGCTGGACAAAGAAGCCAAAGAAGGCGTCTTTCAGGGCGAAGACCCCGCTCGCTTCTCGGTGACGGTGGGCTGCACCAGCGACACAGCCAGCCAGGAAGACGTCGCGTGCGGAATCCAGGTCATCGACCTCGATGTGCCGAGCGACGGCCGAATTGCAGTGCCCGACGCTCGCTACACCGTGAGGTCTCATCCGTCCGGGCGCATGCGCTTCGAATACGAGCTTCCGAATCTCGAGCCCGGTCGCTACCGCGCCAACATTGCGTTCACGGTCAAAGACTCCAACCAGCCTCCCGCCGTCGCAAGCGGAGAGTTCCAGATCCGTCCGCCTCCCGGCTGGGTCCCTCCCGCGCCAAACGAGCCCGAGGCTCCCGCTCCGATCACCTTCCCCGGCGCCACCGCGGTGCCCATGCCGATCAGTCGGTCGATCAGCGCGAGCATCTCGAGCTCGGCGAGTGCCTCCGCAGCCTTGGCTGTCGACTTTGCCGACGATGCCGCGCGCTTCCCGATGCCCATCGCCCCATCCCAAGCGGGCGCGCCGCCGCCGACCCCCGTCGCCATCCCCAACGAACAACAGTCCAGCGTGCCGTACCTGACGGCAGTACCAACGCCTCCACCCCTCGACGAAGAAGTTCAGCCCATCAGCGAAGACGATGGCACAGCACTCTCATCGGCACCGCCGCCAGCGCTAATCCTGACGCCACGCCCGGCGTTGATGGCGGCCACGCCGGTCGAGCTCGACTCCGTGGCCGGGGGCAGCTGGGAAGACCTCCCAAATCCCGACGAGCCAGTCCTTCCAGCTCAATCCGTCCCCTATGTACCCGATGCTGCGCAGGGCAATGACCTGCCGACATGGGGCGAAGAAGGCGGAACAACACCGCTCGACTCCGCCGTCGGGATCATCACTGGCGTGGTCGAAGTGCTGCGGCGGGATATGCAGACGGCCGCCTTGGTCGGAGTTGTGGGAATCCTAATGGTGATGCTCACGTTCCTGATGTTGCTCAAGGCTTGTCTCTAGCCCGGAGCCCCCGTGGACATTCGCTTCTCCGACCGTGACCTCGACGCCGCGGCCGACCTGCTGGTCCTAGGCGTTGATAGCCTTGACTCGCTCGCCGACCTCGACGCAGCCTTTGGCAGCACGCTCATCTCGTGGTGCAAGGACAAGAAGTTCAGCGGTGCCTCGGGCTCCAAGCTGTCGGTCCCCAGCATGGGCCGAATCGGCGCCAAGGAGCTGCTGCTGGTCGGCACCGGCTCTGGCAACAACCGCGACCTGTGGCTCGCAACAGGGCACGCCGGCCGTGCCGCTCGTTCGGCGGGCGCTCGCCGCGTTGTCGTCGACATCGCCAATGCGAGCGCAGACGTGGTTGTCCAAGGCCTCTGCGCCGGCAACTATGCCTATGAGCAGTACAAGCCGGAAGATGACCGCAGTCCGGCCATCGAGTCGCTGACCATCGTCGGCGCCTCGTCAGACACAGCCCGCGCTCAGGCCTTGGTCAAGTACACCAACTGGACCCGCGACCTGATCAACAAGCCGCCGGCCGACCTGTACCCCGAGAGCCTCGCCGACGACGCAGAGAACCTGCGTGACATCGCCAATGTGACCGTCGACACCTGGGACGTCGACGAGCTCAAGCGCAACAACTGCGTTGGCACCATCGCGGTGGGACAGGGCAGCGTGCGCGCTCCCCGTATGATTCACATCAAGTACCGCCCCCCCGGCGCTCAGGCCCATGTGGCACTGGTCGGCAAGGGAATCACCTTCGACTCCGGCGGGCTGTCCCTCAAGCCAACCGGTGGCATGCTCGCGATGAAGTGCGACATGGGCGGAGCCGCTACTGTGCTTGGTGCAGCCGGCGCCGTGGCCGCGATGGGACTGCCCATCAACCTCGATGTCTTTGTCGCCTCCGCCGAGAACATGGTCGGAGCCAACAGCTACAAGCTCTCAGACGTGCTGCACTACGACAACGGTGTCACCGTCGAGATTCACAACACCGACGCCGAAGGGCGCTTGGTGTTGGCCGACGCGCTCATCTTGGCCAGCCGCGTCGACGGCGCCACCCACATCGTGGACGCCGCAACCCTGACCGGTGCTTGCGCCATCGCCACCGGCCCGGATTTTGCCGGGCTGTTCACCGCAGATGACGGCTTCGCCAACGAGCTGCTTGGACATGCCGCTGGCAACGGCGATGGACTGTGGCGGCTGCCGTACCACCTGCCCTACAAGAGCATGCTCAAGAGCGACGTCGCGCAGATCAAGAACGTCGGCGGCCGGGAAGGCGGCGCCACGACTGCCGCATTGTTCTTGGGGCACTTCGTCGCCGACGACAAAATCTGGGCTCACCTCGATATCGCCGGCAACAGCTTCATGGACAAGCCACACGGGTTCTATCCATCGGGCGCCACTGGCGAAATCGTGCGCACTCTGTACGCGTGGATGGAATCGCTCAGCGCTTCTTGAAGTCCTGGGCGACCATGAACCATTCACGGCTCGATTTGCGAATCGCGTCGGGCCTCATGCGTTTGGAGACCTTGAATACCGCACGGGTCTCTTGCTGAAAGGCCTGTGCTTCAGCGCCTTCGAAGATCTTGCAGACGAAGCTGCCACCCGGTTTGAGGATGTCGATGGCCACCCGCAAGGCCTGGCGTGCCAGCTCAATCTGCAGGAAGTGATCGCTGTCCCGAGTGCCTGAGGTGTTGGGCGCCATGTCCGACAGAACCACATCAGCGGGCCCACCGAGCGCTGCCTGAAGCTCTTCAGACGTCACGTCGTAGATGGAGCGGTCAATCCAGATGGCGCCGGCAACCTTCGGCGCTTCAAAATCGACGCCGACAAGCGTCCCGCGGCCGCCGATTTGCTGCATTGCGTATTGGGACCAAGAGCCGGGAAAGCAGCCCAGGTCCACGACGCGTGCCCCTTGCTTGAGGATTCGCGTGCGCTTTTGAATCTCTTGCAGTTTGTAGACAGAGCGGGCCATGTAGCCGTCATCCTTGGCCTGTTGGCTGAACCTGTCCGGACGGCTGTATGTCTTTTTGCGCTTCTTACGGGCCATGGCTGCCTGCTAACAGGTGACGGTTGGCCCCCCGATCGGCTACGCTCCCGCGCGATGCGCAAAGCGACCACCTCCATTCTCGCTCTGATGACCCTTGCAGGCTGTGGCCCCGACCCACTTCTGCCTGGGCTCAACGCCACACCCTCCCCTGTCGAGTTCGCCACAGCCGACGTCGATGCGTCCGGCGCCCACCGCTCGATACACATCGAAAACGTCGGCAACGAACGACTGCAGGTCATCAGCGGACAGATGTTGGGCGACCAGGCCTTTCGACTCGATCTGCAGGGCCCCGGTTGGCCAGCAACTCTGGCCCCGGGCGCTTCGGTTGACGTCAATCTGCAGCTGGTGAACTTCACCAACTTGCCCGATGCGTCGGCTGTCACTGTCGAATTCGACTTTCGCGGCTACGGCGGAATTGGCGAGCAGGGTGTGCTGGTCGTTCCGGTGTCCATCACCTTGCCCTTGGGCTGTGACGCAGATGGAGATGGAAGCTACTCCGATGCCTGCGGTGGCCAGGACTGCGACGACGCTGACCCCGATCGCCTGCCTGGCGTGGACGAGCTCTGCGATGGCTTCGACAACGACTGCGACGGCACCATCGACGAGGTCGAGTCGATCGACGCGGTCGACTGGTACTCCGACATCGACAGCGACGGTTGGGCCGACCTGAACAACACCACCCTGGGCTGCTACGCGCCTCCGGGCTTCCTGGCCCTTGAGCTGACCGGCGACTGCAACGACGACGACAGTCGCTCCAATCCCGACCAGATCGAAGCCTGCGACGGCATCGACAACGACTGTGATGGGGCCATCGACGAGGCCGACGCCATCAACGTCATCCCGGTCTACGCCGACGGCGACTCCGATGGGTTCGGCAACGAGACAAATATGGAGTGGCTCTGCGAGATCCCAGACGGCTGGACGGCCGACAGCGGGGACTGCGACGACGGCGACGCTGGCTCCTTCCCTGGAGCCTCCGAGATCTGCGACAGCGCGGACAACGACTGCGACGGCAGTATCGACGAGGACCCCATCGACGCGGACTACTGGTTCGAAGACGCCGATGGCGACACCTTCGGCAGCGTCGAGACTTACGAGCGAGGCTGCACTGCACCCGCAGGCTACGGCTCAGACAGCGGCG